>JAFYLG010000236.1 GCA_017537225.1 Lachnospiraceae bacterium | reverse complement strand
TGTCGTTGAGAAGATGATGCGAGATGATTTGTTTATCGCCAACGATACCTATTTGGACAACAATCACAATCGTATTTCCGTCATTACCGGTCCTAACATGGCTGGTAAGTCCACCTATATGCGTCAGGTGGCACTGATCACGTTGATGGCTCAGATCGGCTCGTTTGTGCCGGCTACCAGCGCTAATATCGGTATCTGTGACCGTATTTTTACTCGTGTGGGTGCATCAGATGATTTGGCCAGCGGTCAGAGTACCTTTATGGTGGAGATGACGGAGGTGGCTAACATTTTACGCAATGCCACCCGCAACAGTCTGCTGATCCTGGACGAGATCGGCCGCGGCACCAGCACTTTTGATGGCCTGAGCATCGCCTGGGCTGTCATCGAATATATCAGCAACACCAAGACCTTGGGTGCAAAGACCTTGTTTGCTACCCATTATCATGAGCTGACCGAGTTGGAAGGCACCTTAAATGGTGTCAACAACTACTGTATCGCCGTCAAAGAGATGGGCGACGATATCGTATTCCTGCGTAAGATCATTAAAGGTGGCGCTGACCGCAGTTATGGTATCCAGGTAGCGAAGCTGGCAGGTGTGCCTGACAGTGTCATTCAGCGTGCTAAGGAGCTGGCTCAGGAACTGAGCGAGGCAGATATTACGGTACGTTCCCGTGAGATCGCTCAGGCAGGTGTGCCTTCTAAGAAAAAGGTTCCTAAGCTGGACGAAGTAGATCTAAAGCAGATGACTCTTTTTGATACCGTAAAAGAGGACGATATTCTGAAAGAACTGCAGGAGATGGAGCTGTCCAGTATGACACCCATCGATGCGCTGAATACCTTGTATCGGTTGCAGACCAGATTGAAAAATCGTTGGTAAAGGGGACATGATATGAAACTATACATCAAACAAAAAGTGTTTTCCTGGAATGATAAGTTTTCTGTCGTAGATTAATACGGCAATGACTGCTACACCGTGGAAGGTGAGTTGTTCTCCTTTGGCAAGAAGCTTCATGTCTATGATATGGATGGCATGGAGGTGGCTTACATAGAACAAAAGTTATTTACCTTCAAGCCCAGATATCATGTGTACATCTGCGGGGAGCAGGTGGCAGAGATCGTAAAGGAAATCACTTTCTTGCGTCCCAAATATCGAATCGAAGGTTTGGGATGGGAGATCGATGGCGATTTCTGGGCACATGACTATCAGATCACCTGTGATGGTCAAAATATTGTTACGATTTGCAAGGAATGGATGACCTGGGGAGACAGCTATGAGCTGGATATCGCAGAGGGTGAGAGTGAGATCATGGCATTGGCAGTGGTTCTCTGCATCGACTGTGTGATGGCCTCCGATGGCGGTGGCGTTACTGTGACGATAAATACTTGAAAAATATCTTGATTGAAATGATGAAGTTAAAACTTTGAAAGAAGAGGGAATGCCATGCGTGTGATCGAGTTTGGAACGCACAATTCTAAAGTGATCCTGTTGTTGCATGGTGGTGGTCTGTCCTGGTGGAGTTATCGTGATGTGGCAGAGCGTTTGCAGGAGGAATATCATGTGATTCTTCCCATTTTGGACGGTCATGCCGGCAGTGATGCACCTTTTGTCAGTATCGAAGAAAATGCAAAGAGAGTGATTCAATATATCGATGAAAATCTAAATGGTTCCGTGACCATGATCGGTGGTCTTTCTCTTGGGGCACAGATCGTTATAGAGATTTTGTCTCAGCGGTCAAATATCTGTAAGGCTGCCATCATTGAAAGTGCATTGGTCATTCCTATGAAGATGACTCATGCACTTACTAAGCCTATGATGGACATGAGCTTTTGGTTGATTGCTAAGGAGTGGTTTGCTAAGTTGCAATTTCAGTCACTGCGCATAAAACCGGAACTTTATGAGGAGTATTATCGTGACACCTGTCAGATCACGAAGGATGATATGATTGCATTTCTGAAGGCTAACAGCAACTATGCTGTTAAGAGGCAGATCACGGATACCAAGGCTAAGGTTGCCATCGTGGCTGGGGCTAAAGAACCGTCAGTGATGATTCGTTCAGCAAAGCAGCTACGCAGAATGATTCCTGATAGTAGTTTAGCTATTTTAGAAAATATGCATCATGGCGAGTATTCCATCAATCACGGAAAAGAATACGCAGATAACTTGAAGGAATTATTGCATTCGCTCAAATAGAAGAGGAGGAAATCATCATGACGGAACAAGAGTTATTGAAACTTTCGCCGGGAGAATTAACAGATCTGGGGATATGCCCTACTTGTTTCAATCGTCAACATGGTGGTGCACTTTATGGTGATGACACTGAACGAATGCTATATGAAGATGCAGAAATTGAGTGTTGCATGGTAGGAAATCCCCGCAGTGTAGGGCACATGATCATTTCTACTATGGAGCATTATCACGATATGAGCGAGGCGCCAGATCATATCAATGAGAAAATCATTCGTTTTGCAAAGCGCTTCATGATTATTTTGAAAGAAGTCTATGCTTGTGAGCGTGTTTATATGTGCACCATGTGTGATGGACCCAATAATCATTATCATATTCAGCTGATTCCACGTTACAGCGACGAGAAGCGAGGCAGCAAAAACTTTGTAAAACCACGCAAAGAGTATATACATGATGAAGTAATGATAAGTGCGATTCGCAGTAGAATTTTAGAAGATATATAGTAGAAACAATGATACGAGGTAACCTATGGGCAAAATACTAGTTTTAGATCAGGCGACCATCAATCAGATCGCAGCTGGTGAGGTCATCGAGCGTCCTTCTTCTGTAGTGAAAGAGTTGGTAGAAAATGCCATGGACGCTGGAGCTACTGCCATCACGGTGGAGATCAAAGAGGGTGGTATTTCTTTTATTCGTGTCACCGACAACGGTAGCGGCTTTGCAAAAGAAGATATTCGTCTGGCTTTTCTGCGCCATTCCACCAGTAAGATCCGCAGTGTAGAGGATCTGATGTGCGTTGGCTCTCTGGGATTCCGCGGTGAGGCCTTGTCTAGTATCGCAGCAGTAGCTCAGGTAGAATTGATCACTTGTGCCACAGGACAGGCGGTAGGCAGTCGTTATCGTATCGAGGGCGGTCAGGAGATCGGACTGGAGGATATCGGTGCACCGGAAGGAACCACCTTTATCGTGCGTAATCTGTTTTACAATACACCCGTGCGTCGTAAGTTCTTAAAGACTGCCATGACTGAGGGCTCTTATATTAGTGAATTGATGGAGCGCATGGCATTGTCTCATCCGGAGGTGTCCTTCCGACTGATCGTAAATGGTCAGATGAAGTTGCACACCGCCGGTAATCACAATTTAAAGGATATTATTTATTCTACTTTTGGTCGTGAGATCACAGCGAATCTGATTCCTGTGGACGCCAAGGGCAGCATTGTGTCTGTTAGTGGTTTCCTGGGCAAGCCTCTCATCGCCAGAGGCAATCGCAGTTATGAAATTTACTTTATCAATGGTCGTTACATCAAGAGCAAGATCATCAACAAAGCCATTGAAGATGGATATAAAAGCTTTTTGATGCAGCATAAGTATCCCTTGGTGGTGCTTCACCTGCAGATCGAACCGGAGTTTTTGGATGTAAATGTTCATCCTACCAAGATGGAGCTTCGTTTCCGAGGAGAACGTGAGATCTACGAATTCCTGGTTGGAGTGGTAAGAGATGCGTTGATGGGAAAGGAATTGATCCCTAAAGTATCTTTAACCGACGAGAAGACTTCAAAATCAGCATCTGTCGAAGAAAAGCAAGCTCCTATAGAGAAAAAACCGGAGCCTTTTGAGAAAAATCGTCTTCATGCCATCCAGCAGATGCAGGCCCAGCAACGAGCCCGCTATCAGGAGCGCAGTGATAATAAAGCATTGCCAGATGGAACTGGTGGAGTGACTTATTCTGTCAGACCGAACCAGAGTAGTTGGGGTTCTACGGTTCGTGAATCAAAGCCTGTTTATGGAAGTGATCCTGTTACTGGTTTAAAGAGTGAAAAACAAGACCTGACAAAACAAGAGTTTGCCAAACAAGAGTCGCCCAAACAAGAGTCTACCAAACAAGCATCTGTTGAAAAAATTGACGTAACTAAGACAGTGGTAGCAACACCTGAGAAAGTAGAATCCAGTAAAATCGAACCAACAAAATCCGCAAGTGATGAATCCATTCAGGCAGAACCTTTAAAAGATTCTGTGAAACCTACAGTGACTTATACACAGACGACTCTGTTTGAGGAAAAAATCATCACGCCCGAAAAGAAAGCACAGTTCCGTCTGATTGGTCAGTTGTTCGACACTTACTGGCTGTTGCAAGTGGACAAAGAGTTTTTGATTATTGACCAGCATGCTGCCCATGAAAAGGTGCTTTATGAGCGTACCATAAAGCAGCTTGAGCAGGCAGAGATGCCGTCACAGCAGGTGGCTCCTCCGTTGATCTTGACATTGTCTCCGGTGGAAATTGATACGATAAACACCAATCAGGAACTTTTTGAACGTATGGGCTTTACTATCGAGCCTTTTGGCGGCAGAGAGTATGCCGTATATAGTGTTCCCGGACATTTGTATGGTATCGCTGACCGTGAATTACTGTTAGAGATGATTGACGAGTTGGCTGATGCTGGTAAGGCTGGCATGAATCTGTTGGCAGAACGAGTGGCTACCGCATCCTGTAAGGCGGCAGTTAAGGGGAATAACCGCTTATCCTTTGCTGAGGCAGAGCATTTGCTGGAGGAGCTTCTGACCCTTGACAATCCCTATCATTGTCCTCATGGGCGTCCGACCATTATTTCAATGAGTCAATACGAACTGGAAAAGAAATTCAAGAGAATCCTGTAGGAAAATTTCGGGATTTCCTTGCATAATTGAGGGATTGCGAGTATAATTGCGTCTTAGAAATACTTTCAGGAGAAATATCATGGAAAATAAAAATGTTACCACAGAGAATACTGTAGAAAATACTACAGAAAAAGTAGATCAGACTCAGGCTATTGAGCAGGTTTCCGGTCGGAAAAAAGTATATAAGGATCAGGATTTCTTCCCTGTATGTGCCATGATCATGTGTGCCTGCGCTGCTGTTGGTGATCTGATCGGTAAATATATTTTTAATAATGCTGAGACCTATATGGGTTATGGCATGTTTGTTGGTATTGTGTTGGCTATCATATATATCAAGAAGGGTGGCAAGCAGATCGATACCAGCCCGACTAAGGAAAGAACTAAAAAGCAGAAATAATATTTTGATCTACAAAATATTTGATTTTATCGCCTCAGGAGATATTCTGGGGCGATTTTTATATGAGATACAGGAATAATTCAATGATTTTATAGATTTTTGATTGAATTTTACGGTATATGATGATAGAATATATGATGATTTATTATGTAATAAGAAGAAATTAAGGAGTTTACTTATATGACAAGCAAACAGAGAGCATATTTAAAAGGACTGGCCATGACCATGGACCCTATCGCCCAGATCGGTAAAAACAGCCTGACTGACGAAGGTCTGCAGGGTCTGGAGGAGGCTTTAGAGGCCAGAGAGCTGATTAAGATCAATGTATTAAAGAATTGTGATGACGATGTTCGAATGATCGCTGAGGCCATTGCAGAGCATCTGCATGCAGAGGTGGTTCAGACCATCGGCCGTAGAATCGTAATTTACCGTCAGGCCAGACAGCAGGACAAGAGAAAGATCGTTCTGCCTCGCTGACAGAAGGGACGTGGAGATATTGGTTGAAAAAAGAGTTGGTATTCTGGGCGGTACCTTTGACCCTGTGCATTTGGCACATTTGCAGCTGGCTAAGTCTGCCTATGAGCAGTTTCAGCTGGAAACCGTGATCTTTTTACCGGCAGGCGATCCGCCTCACAAGACCAATCGACAGATCACCCCGGCGTATCGTCGCCTGGAGATGTTGAAACTGTGTTTAAAGGATTATCCTCAGTTTCGTATTTCTGAGTATGAGATCGAAAAGCAAGGATATAGCTATACTGCGGAGACATTGGAATATTTTACCCAGATGAATCCTGAGGTACAGTACTACTTTATCATTGGTGCCGATTCTCTGTTTAATATGGATACCTGGTATTGTCCGGAGCGCTGCTTATCGAAAGCAGTATTTCTGGTGGGCAATCGTCAGGAGCGTGCAGAAGAAGAGATTGACAAGCAGATCCATTATCTGACGGAACGCTATGGTGGCAGTATCGAGCAGATCCAGATGCCTGGCATGGAGATCTCCTCCAGTAAGGTAAGAGATCTTTTGAGTAAGGGCCAGGATGCGTCTCATTATTTAGCTCCCGGAGTCAATGAGTATATTTTGAAGAATCACTTATACTATAAGGGACCGACGGAAAATCTGACCATGGCAGTGAAAAAGAAACTGCCTGCTGGAAGATTTCTTCATACATTGGGAGTAGTAGAGGCCGCGTTACCTATGGCAGCTAAATTTGGCTGTGATGCTCAGAAGGTCAAAACAGCAGCGTTGCTGCATGATATCGCCAAACCTTTGACCACTGCGGAGATGGTGGATATTTGTCAAAAGGCTAAGGATCCCGTAACACCTGACGAGTTGGCTCGCGAAAAGGTGATCCATGCCAAGGCAGGTGCGATTATTGCTCGCGATGAATTTGGCATCACGGATCAGGAGATCCTAGATGCGATCCGTTATCATACTACAGGTCGTCCTGGCATGACCATGTTGGAGAAAATTATTTTTATCGCTGATTTTATCGAGCCTGGTCGAACCAAAGCCCCTAATCTGGACAGGATCCGTCGTGAAGCTATGCTTGATCTCAATCGCTGTGTGTGCATGATTGCTCGTGATACGTTACAGTATCTGCAGGAGAGCAAGGCAGTCGTTGATCAGCGTACGGTGGATACTTACGAGTATTATAAATCCATTACCAATATGATATAGGGGATCATTCGATAGATTCGAACAGGCAGTTCGAATCCATGGTACCATATTTTCCTATAAGAAAGGACCCAATAAATATGAGTAAAGAAATGGCAAAAGAAATGGCCCGCCTGGCTTATAAGGCTTTGGATGATAAAAAGGGCGAAGATATCTCTGTGATTGATATCGGAGGTGTTTCCGTTCTGGCGGATTATTTCATCATCGCAGCCGGTTCTAACATCAACCAGGTACAGGCTATGGCAGATAATGTAGATCAGGAACTGGGTAGGGCCGGTTTCCCCTGCAAGGCCATGGAAGGCTATCAGTCTGGTCAGTGGATCCTGCTGGACTTTGGCGATATTGTAGTGCATGTATTCTCCAGAGATGACAGACGTTTCTACAATCTGGAGCGTATTTGGCGTGATGGCAAGTTCTTGAGCAGAGAGGATCTGGATTAACGTTATGAAATTGATGATCGCATCCGACTTACACGGTTCTTCATACTACTGTAAAAAAGTTTTGGATACGTTCCGACAGGAGCAGGCAGACCGCCTGCTTCTTTTGGGTGATATCCTGTATCATGGTCCCCGCAATGACCTTCCCAAGGATTATGATCCCAAAGCTGTGATCACGATGCTTAATGAGAACAAAGACAGCCTGTTCTGCGTTCGTGGTAACTGCGACACAGAAGTGGATCAAATGGTGTTGGAGTTTCCTATCCTGGCAGATTACAGTATTATTACATTAGGTAAGCGTCTAATGTATGCTACCCATGGTCATAAATTTACACCTCAGAATCTGCCTTTAAAAGAAGGAGATATCTATATCCAGGGACATACTCATGTTCCTCGCTGCACTACCACTGACAAGGGTGTTTTATGGCTCAATCCTGGATCAGTATCGATTCCGAAGGAGAATTCTCATCATCAATACATGATTTATGAGAACGGTGTGTTCGAATGGAAGGATCTGGCTGGCTGCGTGCTACATACACTGGAGATCGATATTCATCAATGAGATTTATGATGTAGATACACATTTGACTGATAATATTACATACTGACGAGGAGAATTCTTATGTATTACGAAACTTCAGTAAAAGACTTTATCATCCGACCTGCTACAGAGGAGGACATCTTCTTTGTCCTGGACATGATCCACGAATTGGCAGTATACGAACATATGGAAGATCAGGCGATCGCTACGGCAGAAGGAATCCGTGAAGCTGTGTTTGTCAAGCAGAATACAGGCATCCTGATCGGCGAATACTGTGGGGAAAAAGTGGGCTACGCCCTGTATTTCACCAGCTTTTCCACCTTCCTGGGCCGTAACGGTATTTATCTGGAAGACCTGTATATTCGTCAGGATATGCGTCATAAAGGCTTTGGAAAGGCTATGCTGGCCCGTCTGGCTGCTTTGGCAGTGGAACAGGGCTATGGACGTCTGGAATGGAGTTGCCTTGATTGGAATCAGCCCAGTATTGATTTCTATCTGTCTTTAAAGGCAGAGCCTCTTAGTGAGTGGACTATGTATCGTCTGACCGGTGAGAGCCTGACAGAGATGGCGAAGCGTGTTTGAGTATCTAAGTTTATTTCTGTTCAAAACATGGTATGGAATATGTGCAAAAAGGATATCCCCGCGCACCAAATTGCAAAAGCAATTAAGTGTGCGCTCAGGATATCCTTTTTTGCGCAATCGAACATGATGTTCGAAATTATAAACTTAGATACTTAAACGTAACAAGCCGATCACCTTACCCAGGATCTGCACATCGTCCACGATAATAGGATCCATGAAATCATTCTCCGGCTGCAGGCGAATATGTCCTTTTTCCTTATAGAATCGCTTAACCGTGGCAGAGTCCTCGATCATAGCCACCACGATCTCACCATTAGAAGCAGTCCGAGCCTCGGCACAGATCACCTGATCGCCGTCAAAGATACCGGCATTGACCATACTGTCACCATGAACATTGAGCATGAAGGTGTTGGTACGATTGGGTAAAAACTCTGCAGGAATAGGGTAGTATCCCTCGATATTTTCCTCAGCCAGGATGGGAGAGCCGGCAGCTACGCGTCCTACAATGGGAATATTTACGATCTCTCTGCGCTGTACACCGAAATCATCGCCCAGTATCTCAATGGTACGGGGCTTGGTAGGGTCACGACGAATGTAGCCATTTTTCTCCAGTGTCTCCAAATGGGAGTGAACAGAAGAGGTGGATTTTAACTTGACTGCCTCACAGATCTCTCTTACCGAAGGGGGATAACCCTTTGCCAAAATACACTGCTTGATAAATTCTAAAATCTCCTGTTGTTTATCGGTAATCTTGCCCTGTGCCATAATATTCCTCCTAAAGTATCTAAAACAGACCTTAAAATATCTAAAAAACGAATCTATGTTCTGTCTGTACTCATCTTACCACAGGACATGAAAAAATGCAAACGAATGTTCGCTTTTTTTGAAAAAAGTATTGACAAACATTTGTTCGGATGATAAGATGTAATCACTAAGAACAAATGTTCGCAAACATTCGTTCGCACTTGCGTAATGTACGAAAGAGTTGGGACCTGTTCCAAAGGGGGATATATCATATGAAGAAGCGTTTTGTATTAGTTTTGATCACCATGATTTGTCTGACTATGTTTTCTGGTGGTATGTTAGCTTACGCGAAAGAGCGCGAGAGTGCTCAGCCCACATACTATAAATATTATACCAGCATCCGCGTAGAAGCCGGAGATACTCTGTGGGGAATTGCGGATCACTATCTTTGCGAACAGGCTGGTTCCCATGAGGAATATATTCGTGAAATCATGAAAATGAATGGCCTGAAGAGTACTGATATTCGTATCGGTGATACTTTGACTGTATTTTATTATTCGACTGATGTAAAGTGATATGTTTTAAAGTGAGATTTTAGTCTTGTATTATAGTATTAGGATATATTGCCAACACACAGAATGCCGATGTAGTTGTCTCCTTTGACTGTCGGCATTCTTTTTATTGCTTTACTGTGATAAATCGTTTTGCTTGACATTCTTACACAACTGAATTACAATATACACAATGTGGTTTCTGACCACGCACTGAGGAGGACAGATATGACTGACAAAGGGTTGATTCGCATTGCTATTCTTGGATTTGGCACAGTGGGTGCCGGTGTATATCAGTTGGTACAGCGTCAGAAGGAAGAACTGGAGGCAAAGACCGGTCGTTCTGCAGAAGTGGCTAAGGTGTTGGTGCGTGATGCATCTAAGCCTCGTGAAGGTATCGATGCTTCTGTATTGACCGATTCTTTTAAAGAGATCCTGGGTGATCCTTCTATTGATATCGTAGTAGAGGTTATGGGCGGTATTGAGCCTGCTCGTACTTATATTACGCAGGCCCTTCAGGCCGGTAAAAATGTGGTCACTGCCAACAAGGATCTGATGGCTACTCATGGTGGTGAACTGTTGGCTCTGGCAAAGGAGATGGGTAAGGACCTTCTGTTTGAGGCTGCTGTAGCTGGTGGTATTCCTATTATTCGTCCCATGAAGCAGTGCCTGGCTGGCAATCATATGACTCAGGTCATGGGTATCGTCAATGGTACTACCAACTATATTTTGACTAAGATGGCTCAGGAGGGCATGGAGTTTGATGAGGCGCTGGCCAAAGCAACTGAGCTTGGCTATGCTGAGGCAGATCCTACAGCGGATATTGAGGCTTATGATGCCGGCCGCAAACTGGCGATTTTGGCATCTCTTGCATTTCATTCCCGTGTTACATTTAGTGATGTATATACCGAAGGTATTACAAAGATCACAGCGGCAGATATTCGTTACGCCAGAGAGATGGGCAGTGTGATCAAGCTGTTGGCCATTGCCAGAGAGACAGCCGAGGGTATTGAAGCGGGAGTACAGCCTATGCTGATTTCTCAGAGTCATCCTATGGCTGCTGTCAATGATGTGTTTAATGCCGTATTTATTCACGGCGATGCCGTAGATGATGTGATGTTCTATGGTCGTGGTGCCGGCCGATTCCCTACAGCCAGTGCCTGCATGGGCGACGTAGTAGATATCATGCGTAATATTCAGTATGGATGTACCGGACGTATTGGCTGTGGCTGTTATCGTCAGCTTCCTATTAAGCCTATGGCGGATACGGAGCAAAAGTATTTCTTCCGTCTGCGTTGTGCAGATCGCCCCGGTGTCCTGGCTGCCATTTCCAGCGTGATGGGGCGTATGGGAGTAAGTATCAAGCAGATGGTACAAAAACCTACAGAAAATGATACCGTTGCAGAGCTTGTTCTGATTACCGATTCTGTAAAAGAGGCTTCTTTTATGGAGGCTTTGGAGGAAATCAAGGGTCTGGATGTGGTATATGAAGTGGCCAGCATGATTCGAGTTCATGAATAATATTTATTATTCTGATTTCGATTCGTATTGAAATGACGAATAAATAGGTAAAATAGAAATGAAATACAGCGTATATGACTCGACTCAAAGTCATATACGCTGTATTTGTCTTAGAAAATGAACGTTTAAAATAACATCGAACATACTGTTCGTGTGAAATGTTTTTATACAAAAAGATTGACTATAAATACTACCGCACAGGCGCCCAGTGATACTTTAAACAGGTTTCCATCCACGTAAGCGATGATCACACCGGCAATAAATCCGGCCCAGGCAGAGATAGAATTGCCAGTGGCAGATAGGATCGCCGGGAAGGTCATAACGGCCAGTGTTACGTATGGTACGTAATATAAAAAGGACTTGATGAAAGGATTTTTGATTTCTTTGCGGATCAAAGTCAGAGGCAACATGCGGATCAGGTAGATGGTCAGCATGGCCACTAATATGTACAAATATACTTGATTCATGGTTTATACCTCCGGATTACTTTCCTGGTTGATTGGATCTTCGTTACTGTTATCGGAAACAGGACGGATCAGTGCAGCGGCACCGGCGATCAGTACAGTAAGAATAATGATCTGGAAGCCACTGGAGATCTGATTGATACCAGGGATCACAGTAAACAAGTAGCTGGCAAACATAGACAGTACTACGATACCGGCAATAAATTTGTCTTTCTTAGCCGGAGGAATGATGATGGCTAAAAACATACCGTACAACGCTACATTCATGGCATTGGCTACTGATATCGGCAGGATATTGCCAACACTGGCACCTAAAAAGGTACCGATCTCCCAGGAAGGACCTGCTACAATGGCAGCTCCGTATACGAAACAGGGATTTACGTAGCCAGGTCGTGCTGCTGATACACCAAAGATCTCATCAGTCACGTAAAATGCCATAAGAAATCGATGGAAAAAGGGAGTCTTAGAGCTGATTTTCTGAGACAAAGAGCTGGATAACAGCAGATAACGCAAGTTTACAATGAAAGAGGTTACTGCCATTTCCAAAAAGCCTGCAGAGGCAGCGATCACGTTGATGGCGGCAAATTGTCCGGCAGAAGCATGGAGAGCCATGGACATGACCATGGCCTGCCAGGGAGTAAGGCCTGCATTGCGGGCAGTGATACCCAGGGTAAAAGATACAGCAAAATAGCCCATACCGATGGGAATACCTGCCTTTAAACCCTGGATAAAATTGGTTTTATTTGCTTTTCGTTTTTGATATTTTGATTCTTGTAATATAGTCTTTTCCATGGGGGCCTTCTTTACAATGTTCTTAGTAAAATATGAAAATATAAGGGGAGCTATTTAAGTCACCCTACTCCTGATCCTCGTTGTCATACTGAATGGTAGAGGCAGGCATATGCTCGCGCAACTTTACCTTATCTTTGGCAGCACGACGACGCTCATCCTCCAGTGCAGCGTAGTGCTTCTTGGTGGTATTTACATCCGAATGCCCCAACACGTCTGCAACAAGATAGATATCACCGGTTTCACGATACAAACTGGTACCATAAGTGCTGCGTAATTTGTGAGGAGTGATGTTTTTTAAGGTAGTCACGGTGCTGGCATATTTTTTAACCAGATTGTGTACAGCGCGGACGCTGATTCGCTTGTTTTGGCCGGAGAGGAAGAGTGCATTTTCATGACCGTCCTCAGCGATGATCAGTTTGCGCTGTTCCCAATAAGGGATCAAGGCTGCATTTACTTCTTCACCGAAATAGATCACTACTTCCTTGCCACCTTTACGATGGATACGCAGACCGCTATTTTCAAAGTCTACGTCAGTCAGATCCAGTCCGACACACTCGGACACACGCATACCGGTGCCTAAAAGCAGCGT
>JAFYLG010000235.1 GCA_017537225.1 Lachnospiraceae bacterium | reverse complement strand
CTTATTCAATAGGTACCAGCAGGGTTTCCCAGTCACTGCCCTGACCATCCAGATTCAGGAACGCCGGCATCAGCAAAATGTCATTGCGCATCCGATATCCATGGTCTCTCAACCAGGCAAACATAGGCTCAAAAGCTTCCTTCTTTACACTCTCTTCTCTGGTCTTCTGTCTCTGATAGCGAAGACATTTTCCCATCTTTAAATGTTCGATTCGAACCGACTGGGGATTCTTCAAACGGAAGCTTTCCTGCTTAGGCATCAGATGCACATAACTGGGATTAACAAAGTCCTGATCCGATTCAAAATCTGACTTCTGAATGATACGGGCAAAAGTGCTGATGGACAGCATATCGGCAAATTCTGCCAATTCCGATGCATTTTCCACAGAAACTGAGAAATCTCTGCCATAGGAAGCGCGCACATAGATCTGATCCTCGATATCTGCCACTTCAAAGCGCTCTCCCGGCTCTGACTGGATCAAATTGATGATATAATCCAATCGCTTCTGACGATAGCGGATCAGCTCGGCCTGATGATAAAGTTCCGTTCTCTGCGTCTCCAGAGACCTCATAAACTGCTCACCGGTCTGCCGTTCATCCAACATTTTGACCGCCTGCTCTAAACTAAACCCATATTGTAATAACACGCGGAACGAATTGGCCCGAAATGCATCCTCTGGTGTATACCAGCGATAGCCATTGTCCTGACGTCGGCTCTCAAACAATCCTACTTTTTCATAATATCTGACTTTTGATTGGGACATTCCTACCATGGCAGCAAAATCGCTGATCTTATATCCCTGCGGCACGTCCTTGCGCCCTTTTTCTTTCATAACAAATCCTCTCATCCAGGGGAAATTCCATACTAAGAAAACATTATAAAGTCTATACTTAGTTTAAGGTCAAGGACTTGTTATAATTTTGGCATTATGTACAAATTCCATGTTCAAGTTTTGTCGATTATTTCCAAACACAATAAAAAACCCTTTTTCCGCACACCTACGGAAAAAGGGTTTTATAGTTTCATCTTAATTTGTACGACATATCAGGTGCAGCCTACCTAACATATCCTACTTTCTCGTCATTACTGTACGTTGTTAACAGCCTTGGTCAGACGAGAGATCTTTCTGGATGCAGTATTCTTATGATAAACGCCCTTGGTAGCAGCTCTATCAATGGTGGAAATAGCGTTCTGCAGAGCAGCAACAGCAGCTTCCTTATTGCCTTCAGCTACGGCTACGTCAACCTTCTTCACAGCGGTCTTCACGCCGGACTTGATGGACTTATTACGAGCAGCCTTGGTTTCGTTAACCAGAATTCTCTTCTTAGCAGATTTAATGTTTGCCAAATCTGTACACCTCCAAATTGTTTGATTTGTATTCTTCCAATTTGTTTGCATTAAAGCCGGACACGGACGTATCTAATGTAAACATACTCAAGTATTTTAGCGAAAAGAGTGGGTCTTGTCAATAGGGAATTTCGAGATTTTTCAAGGTTTTTTGTATTTTTCCAGAGACGTTTTCAGGGATGGAGATGGACGGCAGACACGTTCACACTCCATTCGAACTCAAACGTCTCTGATTGCCTGCCAAACCCATTAAAACAACCCCAAAAATTTCTTTTGTTTTTCGTCGGGCTGATACAATCCCGGATATTTTTTTGCAATGGCATGCTCGCAAGGACATCGATAGAACGCCTTCTCTCCGATATATTCCAGCGTTTTGGGCAACTCTATGTGGGACAGGTTTTTGCACAAAAAAAAGGTCTCTTCTTCAACGCGGCATAGGTTTGCGGGTAAAACAGCCTGTTCCATGGCCTCACAGTACATAAAGGCTGACTTACCGATCCGTCTGACAGACTGAGGCACCTGCATGGACTTCAGGGAGTGACACCCCAAGAACGCTCCTTCTCCGATCTCTTCCATTCCTTCCGGCAAGACAATCGTCTCTACTGCGTGGCTATGAAAAAACGCTCGGTCTCCCAGTTTCTTCAAACCAGAAGCCAAATGAACCTGACGCAGATTGTCACAACCGGAAAAAGCATAACGCCCCACGCTTTCTACCGAGGCAGGCACTGCAATGATCTCCACTACTTTGTTATGATAAAAAGCATAGTCTCCGATGACAGCGATCCCCTCAGGAACCGTCACATGGCGGATCCCCACGCACAAAAGCAATTTCCCTTCCCTGGCGATCAGAAGTTCCATCTTAAGGATCTCACTATTATACGCGATACCACCACTGCGGTTCCATGTGTGACTCCAATATCGATGTCGAGCTTCCCTCTGTTCTTTCAGACTGGCCTGACGATCCTTTTTGAGCAAGTTGAAAAACTCATCGTAATAATAGTCATCCCATTCTTCTTCCATGCCAAATCCTGTCTCATCCGGGCCGTCATAGCCTCTATAGATCCTGGCAAGGTAGATGCCGTTCTGATCCATTCCGTAAAGGTCGTACTCCTCCGAACCCTTAAACTGCAAAAGTCCCAGACGATTCAGTTCGTCTCCCGGATAAGAGGATCTTCCCTGCTCCATGGGCAACATCTGATAGGGAGACAGATAGGCGTTAAGACATCGCACCGGGTGCCCCTGTGCGATTTTCTTCGCTTCCTGGTGACCATACAAAGCAGCGCGATTCATCCAGAAGTTGGATGCCTTCCATGCAAACAAAGACGACTCATGCTGTTTGATATAAGCATTCATCTTATGGCGTACGGCCTCACTTGACGCCTGTCCCCCATGTGTCCGCATTTCTTCCTTAGGTGCAGACTCCAACTCTTGCTCCAGCGCAAAAAATTCCCGATCCAACTGACTGCGAAACCACTTACTCATCTGATACATGGCTTCTACATCGCCCATGGCACAGCGCTGAGCTACACCTCGAAAATCAAATTTATCCTGGGAATTTCGTTTGAACATGGCATCCTCCTTGTTACTGGCAGACCGATCACACTATACCAGCTCTATGAATATCATCATGTTACCATAGAACCCACCATCAGACAAGCTGTTGACTATAAAAATCAATATTTGAAATCCACCTCTCTACGAATACTTTTCCATTGCATCCCCATACTAATCACAATACATCATTTATGAAAAGGAGTTTCTCATGTACGATACCTCGCTCTTTGATGTGCGCACCGATCTGGCAATAGAAGAAACCGAACGGCAAAAAAAGCAGGGATACCCCTCCTATCCCGGTGTCTCTGTGGACGAATATGATCACACTGATTTGTCCAATAATAAAGGCTCGATCCATGTCACTACCGTCAGGATCCAGTCGGAAGAAAGTGCTCATGTTTTAGGAAAAGCCATGGGTACCTATATTACATTGGAGGTCCCTGATATGGTCCAAAACGACGGGCACATTCATCGAGAAATCTCGCAGGTCCTGGCACACTATCTGCAAGATCTGTTGAAGTCTCATTTTCCTGTTCATAAATATTCTCAAACACAACAAGGACTGCAGGTGTTGGTTGTCGGCTTAGGTAACGCCGATGTAACTCCTGATGCCTTGGGTCCCCGTGTCTTATCTCATGTTTTGATTACTCGACACCTTCAAAACGGCTCCTTTCAAAAACCAGACTTTCCTATCGATTCCGCCTCCGTCTGCGGCATTGTACCGGGAGTGATGGCCCAGACCGGCATAGAAACTGCAGAGATCATAAAAGCACTGACTGACCAAATCCATCCCGATATCATTATTGTTATCGATGCTCTGGCGGCCCGCAGTGTCACCCGTCTTGGCACCACGATCCAGCTGACAGATACAGGTATCCACCCTGGTTCCGGTGTGGGCAATCACCGGCACAGTCTGACACAGGACAGTCTGGGAATCCCTGTGATCGCCATCGGCGTCCCTACTGTCGTAGGGGCCGCTGCTATTGTCACTGACACCCTAGATACACTGATCGAAGTTCTCTGCCGAGAAACTGATACCAAACACTTTGCCGATGCCCTGCGCTCCATGGCCCCCGACGAAAAGTATACTTTAGTTCGCGAATTGTTGGAACCTCGTTTTGGTCCCATGTTCGTCACCCCAAAAGACATCGACGACACGATCAAACGTGTCAGCTTTACCATATCCGAAGGGATCAATCTGGCACTGTTTGGCGACGTAGCCTCCCATACACAAAAAGAGAGCCATCAAAGTTCTTTGCAACTTTGATGACTCTTTTTCATCATATACTGTCAGAGTATCGACCCTGATTTAAAGGCCGGTAGCGACCTCGACTGTAGTTTCTACTGCGGCAGTCTCATCGGGCAAAACAGAGTCGGTCTCTTCCGGCAAGATCAGTTCCTGCGTAGTCTCCTGAATAGTTTCTTCCGTATCTTCCATCGATTCTTCAGGTACTGCTATCATATCCAAGTCCATTTCAAATCGGCTGGACAATGAGATATTGTTGCGCAACATCACATCCGGTGAACCATTGACAGTAAGCTGCACCTGGAGTACGTTAGACAGTTCTGTCAACGAATTTACGATAGAATATATCGCCACTTGATCCGTTACATTGACCGGCTCTTCCAAAAACGTGGCATCAAAATCCACATAGCAAACACCATCACGGACACTGACCCCCTGCACTTTCAAATTCTTTGGCAATGTGGCTATCATTCCCACTTCTTTCGGACCTTCCAGCAACTGATTCATTACGACACGCTCCAGCGACAATGTACTGGAATACACCACCTGACGAACTTCAGCTACCAGGGCATTGCCTTCACTGTTGCCAAAGTACAGAGTCACCTCTGCCTGTACGTATTTATTCGTATCATCACCGGTATTGTCCAGGAAATCCGAACTGCTCCACAGTGTTTTCTCAGTTACCACCAGGTTTTGAATGCCGGTAGACTCCCCACCCTGATTCGGATTGTAGGCATTAAATCCACGATACACTTCTCCATTGATGTGGATCCGAATATAGTCTACTGCTTCCAATTGAGTAATGGTCTTTGCCATGGCTGCCTTACACAGCAGTTCTGTTACCTGATCCATGGTAGTGTAGGTATTGTCAAAATACAAATTGACAATGCGTTCTTCCAAGCGAGGGGCTTCGGCTATCACCACATTGCCGGGAATGGCTCTGCGTCCCTCCCCACTCTCAGGTGCGATCTGGCACTGAGCAAACAATTCTTCAATGATCCCCGCAGTATCAGTCGCCTCCGGTTCGTAGATTCGGCTTACCAGGGCTGTTCCGGATGAATTTACATAGTAAGTATAGTACTGACCTTCGCTCAGTCCTCTTACCTCGGATTCTTTATGACATCCATTACATAACAAGAACACTGTTAGAATAAGACACAGGATGATTTTTCTTTTCATTTTCATCAAACCATGCCTCCTTCCTGTCTGCGATAGGTGCGAGGGATCCGAACAGTAAATGTGGTACCTTCTCCCTCCACACTGTTGACACGGATGGCTCCATGGTGCAGTACAATGATATTTTTTGTAATAGCCAAACCCAGACCGGTGCCTCCGGTGGCGCGGGATCTGGCTTTATCTACACGGTAAAATCTCTCAAAAATCTGATCCCAATCCTGCTGAGGGATACCGATACCGGAGTCCTCCACCTTAATATAAAAGAACTGATGATCCGCATTCAGAGATACACGGACCCAGCCATTGTCTATATTGTACTTAATGGCATTTTCTACCAGATTGGTAATAGCCAGATTCAATTTCACCTCGTCAGCATCGGCCACGACCGGACGAAAACTCTCCAGCAACAATTCCACGTTACGTTTTAATGCCAGCGGACGCAGACGTTTCAGAATTACCTCCAGCATTTCATTGATATTGACCTCAGCAATATTCAATTCTGCAGCAGACTTGTCCATGCGTACCAAGGTCAACAAATCATCGATGATCTGACTCTCACGGTCGATCTCCGAAGAGATATCCGACATAAACTCACGATACAGTTCTGCGGGTACATCCTCCTGAGCCAGCAACGAATCTGCAAGCACACGGATGGAAGTAATAGGAGTTTTCAACTCATGAGACACATTGGATACAAACTGTTGGCGAGACTCATCCAAAGTCCGCAGTCGATCCAGCATCCGGTTATAGGCCTCTGAGATCTGTTGTGTCTCGGCACAGTCATCTACCAAAATATCTCCCCCCACTGCATCTCGGGAAGAATTGTCGATAGCGCGAACGATCTTTTTCAAAGGACGGACACAGACGGCTGACAAATATAAACCTACAGCCACGACCACAAACAGAGCGATCAATACCATGACTCCGCGCTGTTCCTCTAACTTCGCTTTCAGATCGTCCAAAAACTCTGTAGACGCCGTGATAGCCATGACGCCTTCCACATTGCCTTCCGTTCCTTTGATAGGGAGCACCAACTCCAAATATGCGCCTTCCTTATCAAAACGCGAGGAACTGACACCTCCAAAACATCGGATCACCGATTCTGAAATATTATATTTCCCTTCGCCCATAACAAAGGTGTCCTTGCAAATGCGATAATTGCTGTCTACCAGAATCACACGTCCACGGTAAATACGGGCCAACTGCTCCAGCTCGGCAGTCACCACCGGCTGAGACAGGTTTGACATATAATTTTTCTCCTCCATCTCACTGATTAGTGATACCGCATAATACTGTAGTTCATTGAGCTTGGAGTTGACATGATTGTTGTACGAATTGGATACGGTAAGCACACTGACGGCAGCCATGGGTAATATGCCCACTAATAGCACACACAGAAACAGCAGAATCCGCAGACTTCCCTTTCGTCGTTTTGATTCTCTTCCTCTGTCCATACCATCAACCCTTATAGTAATAACCTACACCCCACTTGGTATACACATAATGGGGATCACTGGGATTGGTCTCCACCTTTTCACGTAAACGTCGCACATGAACATCTACCGTACGCACATCTCCGGGATATTCATACCCCCACACAATATTTAACAGCTTCTCACGACTGAACACCTTGCCGGGATTGGTAAGGAACAGTTCTAACAGATCAAACTCTTTGGCAGTCAGATTGATCTCTTTGTCTGCAATAAAGACGCGGCGACTTTCCTTTTCCATGGACAATTCTCCGACACGGAGCATGG
>JAFYLG010000234.1 GCA_017537225.1 Lachnospiraceae bacterium | reverse complement strand
CGCCTACAAAGCTGGCCAGGAAACCGATCAGCACAGCGGTCTTAGTGTAGTTAAAGAATACGGCACAGTCTACCGCAGGTACCGCACCGGGGATGACCTTGGCAGCAATACCCTCGAAGGCAGGCAGCAGTTCTTTCAGGATCAGTCCTACGCCGCTACAAACCACAGTCACGCCTACAGAAAACTGCAGGGCACAGGTCAGTGCATATACGATGTAGTGATCACCGGACAGAGTGGCTACGAACTCAGGGCCGGCAGCAATGGCAGCCACCAGATAGAATACCATCATGGTCAAACCGGTACAAATCATGGAATCCCACAAAAAGCTCCACTTTTCAGGGATCTCCGCTTCCTTTTTCTCGGCGCCGGATGCGGCACTGTTTTTGATCTTGGAGCCGGTCATTTTGTCTACCAGCATACCCACCAGACCAGCCACATAGTAACCTACACTGCCGAAATGGCCCATAGCCATACGCTCACCGCCGGTGACCTTCATGGTCAGACGCTGCCCCACTGCAGGCAGCATAGCACTTAAGAAACCTAAGAACATACCACCGATCACCACCAGGCCGGTGCCGCTAAAACCAGACACCTGCAGTACGGCACACAGCAGACAAGCCATGATCAGGCTGTGATGTCCTGTCAGGAATATGTACTTAAAACGGGTCAGTCTGGCTACAGCCAGATTGATCAGATAACCCAGGATCAGGATGGCCATGGTCTCCACTCCCAAAATGGACTGTGCTACCGAAATCACCGCCTCATTACTGGGAACGATGCCTTCGATATGGAATCCCACCTGCAGCATGGCACTTAAAGGTGCCAGATTGGTGTCTACCACACCGGCTCCGGCGCTGAGCATCAAATATCCCATAATGGGAGTCAGCGTGCCTACCAAAACCTTGTGAAAAGGCTTTTTCAATGCGATCAGGCCTACACAGGAAATAATACCCATGATCCAGGCCGGCTGGGTCAACAAACTTTTGATAAATTCCAATACTACCATAACTTTCGCCTCCCCTGTTTATCTCACACGCACACTCAGAGTCACACCATCTCCAATAGGGATAATGGATGTCTTCAGCTGCTCGTGGTGTTTTAGTACATACAGATATTCCCGCATACGGCTGTGGATGGTTCGATTGCGTCTCTCCACCGCAAAACGAGACTCCAGAATGTCTCCATCCTGCAATACATTGTCGGATATCAGCACACCACCTATCGGCAGCAGGCGCAGTACTTCCGCAAAAAAGTGGATGTACTGACCTTTGGCAGCATCCATAAAAATGAAATCGTAAGGGCCTTCCAGGCCTTTGAGGATCTCTGTGGCATCTCCCTCCAACAGAGTGATACGCTCCTCCATGCCGGCCCGCCGGAAATTTTCTCTGGCGATGGGGATCCGCTTTTCATACTTTTCAATGGTGGTAATATGGCAATCTTCCGGCATGCTTTCCGCCATCAGCAGCGCCGAATAACCCACGGCAGTACCCACCTCCAGGATGTGAGCAGGCTGCTTCATGGCTACCAGAGTTTTTAACAGACTGGCTGTCTCCTTACGAATAATAGGCACATAATCTGCTCTGGCTTCCGCAGCGATCTGACGCACCAGGGCACTGTCACCATTTTCCAATGAGTTGATATATGTGATCAGACGTTCCTGGTCCATCATTCGTCCCCTTCTATCACTTCTTTGGTCGCGCCTTCTGTCTCTTTGACAGGAGTGGACGACTTCTTGCTCTCCAGAGGCAGAGGTTCTGAGGGCTCTTCATTGAGCTCGCCCAAGATCTCCTTCGTAGTCATAGACGTATTCAGAGTGTAGGTACCGGGATAAATGTCATAGCCAAAGAAATAGCTCTGAGCCAAAGCCACCAACTTATCTTTGATCAGACCGGATTTTTTCAGGTTATCCATACACTGGGCACGACTGGTCCCCTCTTCCACCACAAACAGTTTGTCGGTACCGGGAGCCGCATGGACTGACTGATCATTAAAAATATCATATCCAAAAGAGTATGCCTTTTTGGCTCCCACAAACATCAACATGGCAGCCACAGTCAGAAGAATCACACCCATCGCTAAATGGATGACCACCGATGACAACTCTTTGACTACTTTCTTACTTGAACTCATATCTTTATCCTCTACGTGTTAGATCCTTCTATTAGTGCAGAAGAATATCATGGGTTGCGTATGAGCTTTCGCCCCTTAGATCTCCATGATGATGGGAAGGATCATGGGAGAACGCTTCATCTTTTTCCAGAGGAACTCGCTGAGACTGTCACGGATCTCACCTTTGATCTTGCCCCAGTCGGTGATCTGGCGGCGCATGCACTTATCTACAGCAGCCTCCACCACCTGCTGAGCCTCTTCCATCAGATTCTCAGACTCTCTCACATAAACCACACCACGGGAAACGATGTTGGGACCAGCCACAACCATCTTTCTCTGGCGATCCAAAGTCAGCACCACGATCATGATACCGTTCTGTGCCAGATTCTGACGATCACGCAATACAATATTGCCTACGTCGCCTACGCCCAGACCATCCACCAGGATACGGCCTACAGGGGCACGACCGGTTACTTTCATATTTGCCTCGGATACTTCCAGAATATCACCGGAACGCAGCAACGCTGTGTTCTTCTCCGGAATCCCCATCTCGATGGCGATCTTCTGCTGTGCCTGCAGATGACGATACTCACCATGCAGAGGGATGGCAAACTTGGGACGCAACAGGCTGTACAGCAGCTTCAGGTCCTCCTTGCAGGCATGACCGGATACATGAGTATCCTGAATGATCACCTCAGCGCCCTTTTCCGACAGCTCGTTAATAACGCGAGATACTGCTTTCTCATTGCCGGGAATAGGAGTAGAGCTCATGATCACCACGTCGCCCTTATGGATGGACACTTTACGGTGCATATCGCTGGCCATGCGGGACAAGGCGGCCATAGACTCGCCCTGGCTGCCGGTGGTGATGATCACTGTCTTATGCTCGGGATAATTTTTCAGTTCTTCAATATCGATCAAGGTTCCCTTGGGGATCTTGATGCAGCCCAGCTCCTGTGCCAGACCGATAATGGTCACCATGCTGCGACCTTCTACCACTACCTTGCGACCATACTGGTAAGCCGTATTAATTACCTGCTGTACGCGATCCACATTGGAAGCAAAAGTAGCCACCAAAATACGACTCTTCTTGTGCTCAGCAAAAATGGTATCGAAGGTGCGGCCCACGCTCTTTTCCGACATGGTGAAACCTTCGCGAGTGGCGTTGGTACTGTCGGCCATGAGAGCCAGTACCCCCTGCTTGCCCAGTTCGGCAAAACGCTGCAGATCAATGGGATCACCAAAGACAGGGGTATGATCCACCTTAAAATCACCGGAGTGAATGATGGTTCCTACCGGAGTAAAGATAGCCAGAGCCGCCGCATCTACGATACTGTGGTTGGTACGAATAAACTCTACCTTAAAGCAACCGGCAGTGATGGTCTGACCATACTTGACCATCTTACGTTTCACTGAGCGGGCCAGGCCTCGCTCATTTAATTTATGCTCAATGATGGCCTGAGTCAGACGAGTGGCGTAGACAGGCACATCAAAATCCTGCAGTACATAAGGGATGGCACCGATATGATCCTCGTGACCATGGGTGATAAAAAATCCCTTGACCTTGTTGATATTATCCTTCAAATAGGTAGTATCCGGGATCACCAGATCGATACCGGGCATGTCCTCCGTAGGAAATGCCAGACCGCAATCCACGACAATAATACTGTCTCCGTATTCGAAGGCAGTCATATTCATCCCGATCTGTTCCAAACCTCCCAGAGGGATGATACGCAATGTATGCTTTTTTTCTTTTTTCTTCAATATAAACCTCCGCAAATCCGGGCATGCGCCCTATTTCCGATCAAAAATTCTTTTCATTTGTATTCCTTCTTCAGAATACTACAAATCGTTACGTACTTAGTACTCTAAGTCTATATCTTCTAACAGTTCTTTAAAGACGCGGAACAGATAATCCAACTCATCATCATCCTCCACCATCTCATATATCGCTTCGGCATCCTCTGCCTGAGAAATATCGCGCAGAATATAGCAGTCGCCATCACCCTCTTCGTCTGCTGCCAGCAGGTAATTTACGCCGGCCACACGGGTCTCCTCCACTGCATACAATACGATCTCTTCGCCAAATTCATC
This sequence comes from Lachnospiraceae bacterium, assembly GCA_017537225.1. Taxonomy (GTDB): domain Bacteria; phylum Bacillota; class Clostridia; order Lachnospirales; family Lachnospiraceae; genus RGIG7193. The sequence continues at coordinate 1,132 of JAFYLG010000234.1, read as the reverse complement.
TGTTAAAACGATCTTTTCTTCCATTTTCGTCACCTATTTTTCTCCCGCAAGCTGCGGTGATGCCGCACTTACAGGTTTTTATCTTTTTCCATGGCACACTTGTCCAGATAGCCCTGCAGGATCAGGGTGGCTGCCACTTTATCTACGTACTTTTTGCGGTCTTCTCTGCGAACACCGGATTCGATCAGTACATCCTCTGCTGCTACGGTAGTCAACCGCTCATCCCACAAAACCACCGGTACACCACTGCGGCGCTCTACCTGCTCCTTAAACAGCAGGGTGGCCTCCGCACGAGGGCCCATGGTGTCATCCATATTTAAGGGCAGGCCAAGTACGATGGTCTCCACCCCGTACTCTTTTACCAGCTCGTCGATACGGGCTAGGGTCCTGCGCAGCTTATTTTCTTCTTTACGTACAATGGTCTCCACTCCCTGGGCAGTCCAACCAAAGGGGTCGCTGATGGCTACCCCACAGGTCTTAGATCCAAAATCCAAACCTAATACTCTCATGCCAGACGATTCTCGATGTAGTACTTCACCAGTTCTTCCAGGATCTCGTCACGCTCCACACGCATGATCATGCTGCGAGCACTCTTGTAGCTGGTAATATAAGTGGGATCGCCGGACATGATGTAGCCAACGATCTGATTGGTGGGATTGTAGCCTTTTTCTTTCAGTGCGTCATACACATCTGCCAGAATCTGGCTGGCTTTTGTCTTGGGTTCTACCTGGGGCTGCAGGTGCTGAGTTGCATTCATGCCGTCCATTTTTCTCACGTCCTTCTTTCCTTAAAATTGTATGGTAATTTGCGGATCACTCCGCGTTATTTCTTGCTTACTTGAATGATGCTCACGACTTTCTCCGCGTTACACGCTCTCGAAAGTCTAAAATCATTCTAATATATATTTACCGTTTCGGCAAGCAATTTTTCCGTAAACCTGCTGACCGGCCAGCTCAGGGCCGCCTGCTTTCTGTACACGGATATACTCTTTGGTGTAGCCTATCATATAGCCTTCCTCACCGGGTTCCTCCAGCAAAACAGATACTTCCTGGCCTACAAAACTGTCCCGATACTCCTGAGACATACGTTCTGCCAGTTCCAGCATCTGATGGCTGCGCTCCTTTTTCACCGG
>JAFYLG010000022.1 GCA_017537225.1 Lachnospiraceae bacterium | reverse complement strand
AACTCGCTGTTGTCGATCAGTTCACCCTCTACCAGGTCCACATACAGCTGACCATCCAGATGGGCACACTCATGGCAGATAGCACGGGCCATCAACTCGGTACCGGTCAGAGTAAATTCCTTCATCTCACGGTCCAGAGCCTTCACCGTCACCACGTTAGGACGAGTCACTACACCGGATTTGCCAGGTACGCTCAAGCAGCCTTCATAACCGGTCTGAGAACCGGACTGGGCAGTGATCTCAGGATTGATAAACACGATAGGACCCTCACCCACATCAATCACTACCACTCTCTTTAAAATACCCACCTGAGGAGCTGCCAGACCCACACCTTCACTCTCATACATGGTATCGATCATGTCATCGATCAGCTGAGACAGACGAGGAGTCATCTCCTTGATCTCTTTCGATTTTTTGCGAAGGATCTCATCGCCTTCCACACGAATGGTACGAATACTCATTTTCTTTTCCTCCTGTTTTCTCTATTGGTATTGATCATCCTGTAATATCATACTGGACCAGCACATCCACCCGCTCCTGCTGCCAGGGTGCCAGGCTTTCCAGACCGTTTTTGATGGTGACTAACACCTGACGATCCACATGCTTAATATACAACATTTTGCGATAAATATCACTGATTTTAGAAACCGGCGCGTCGCAGGGGCCGATCATCTCAGGCTCCCTTTTGGCCAGCCCTTTTTGACGCCAGCGATCGATATAGCGATCCACCAAAGCCTCTGCCGCCCGGGCTGCCCGCTCCGCTGCCTGTTCGTCTTTGGAAGCAAACAGAATGGTCATCATAGCATAGACCGGCGGATAATGCAACATCTGGCGATAAGGAATTTCTTCCTCGTAAAAACTTTCGTAATCCTGATCTGCTGCCGTCTCCACGCTGTAATGATCCGGACTGTAGGTCTGGATCACTACCTGTCCCGGCAACTGTCCACGACCGGCACGGCCGGCGGCCTGTGTCAACAGCTGGAAGGTCCGCTCCGACGCCTCATAAGACGAACTGTGGAGAGACAGATCTGCTGCCAACACACCCACCAGAGTCACCTTGGGAAAATCATGTCCCTTGACGATCATCTGGGTCCCGATCAGGATATCTGCCTGGTGATCGGCAAACGCCGACAAAATGGCTTCATGACCACCCTTTTTGGCAGTGGTATCCGCGTCCATACGTAAGATCCTGGCTCCGGGGAACTGCTCCGTCACCATGGTCTCTACCTTCTGCGTACCAATGCCGAATCCGGCAATGTAGCGGGAACCGCAGGAAGGACAGGCCTTCGGTGCCGGTACCTCATGGCCACAATAGTGGCATATTAACCGTCCTCCTCGATGCAGTGTCAGAGACACATCACAATGGGGACATTTGATGGCAGTGCCACAGGATCGACAAGACATAAATCCGGCAAATCCACGGCGATTTAGGAAGAGGATGGTCTGCTCTCCTCTCTGCAAACGATCTCGAATCAATTCCGTCAATCGCCTGCTGAGGATGGATTTATTTCCTGCCTCCAATTCCGTTCGCAGATCTACCACCTCCACGGAAGGAAGGTGCGCAGTCTTAACAGCACGTTTCTTTAATGTAAATAATCGGTATTCTCCGATTTGACATTTATAGTAAGAATCTACCGAAGGAGTAGCAGAACCAAGCACTACGCTGGCACCTGCCATGGCCGCCCTCTGTCTGGCCACGCCGATGGCATGATAACGGGGTGCCGACTCACTCTTGTAGGAAGACTCATGTTCTTCGTCTATAATTATAAGCCCTAATTGTGTAAAGGGTGTGAACAGTGCCGATCGGGGACCTACCATGATCTGGATCTCACCATTTTTTGCCCGCAAAAACTGATCGTAGCGCTCTCCCGCCGACATACGGGAATTCAAAATGGATACTTTATCTCCAAACCGACGATAAAAACGCATCACCGTCTGATAAGTTAGAGCAATTTCCGGGATCAACACGATCACCTGGCGCCCCTGAGCTAAGGTATGGGCAATCAGCTCCATGTACACTTCCGTCTTACCGCTGCCGGTAATACCGTGGATCAGATAAGTACCATGTCGTCCCCGGCTTTCCTCTTCCACAACCGCATCTACAATGACCTGTTGCTCGTCATTTAAGATTACCGCAGAATTTTCCGATCTTTCTTTTTGGAAATCTTTCTCCTCTCCATCCTGAAGATCCTCTCCCGCAGCCAGATCCAGACTAAGAGGATTGCGATACTGGGACTCCTCTATCACACGGATCACACCGGCAGTCTGCAGACTTTTGATCGTAGACGCACTGATATGCAATTTTTGTGTTACTGCCTCATAAGGCAACTCTCCATCCTCGGTCAACGCCTCCAGCAAACGAAGCTGAGCTGCGTTGCGCTTGGGACTGAGACCTGCCATAAACAGGCGACGTTTTTCCTGAGGCATCTGCCAGACGATCCGTTTGCGCACCACCGCTTCCACCTTTTGGCGTACCGGTAGTACCGTCTTTAGAGCCTGCAGCATGGAAGAACCATACTCTTCCTTCATCCAACCTGCCAACTGGATCAACTGTCCCTCTACCGCTACCCCCTTGGGACTGATACCAATGATGTCCTTGACCATAGCAGGATCGTAAGAACAACGCTCCGTCAACTCGATGACATAGGCTTCCGTCTGTCGATTTACACGACCAAAGGGCACAATGACCTGCATCCCCAAGGTGATCTGACCAACCAGCGCCTCCGGGATACGGTAGGTAAATACTTTATCCAGTTTTCCACCTGTGATATCTACGATGAGGCCGGCGTACATGGAAGTTTCCTTTTCTGGGGGATGGGGACGCGCTCTGAGAGGACAGGGACCTATGTGGACACGCTCTCGCTCCGTTGCGCGCGTAACGGCACTAAGCTCTCAGTTCTGCTATGCAGACCTGATCGCTAAGGGCCAACGGGCGCAAAGGGTCCGTCCTGGAATTCATATCATCCAGACGCTGAACCCTTTCTGTTCGGATACGGGGAGACACGCGACGGTAGGCGCGGTGTAAGTTTCTAGTTACTAATGTTTATTATTTGCTTTCAAAAATACTTTTATTTTTTCCTACGGAGCAATGCTATGATCATCCAGATATTGCTGATCACCGCCACAGTGGCTGCGAACCGAAACAAAAACTGCCAACCAAAACTAAATCCTGTCTCTGTCACATATCCGTACACAAAGCTTGCGCACAGGAAAGAGCTAATAAACGCGATCACACTGATCAAGAGCTTGTAGCCTTTGCTGGTGTTACTCATAGAATTTCCTCCTGTAATGAATTGTTTTATACGTATCATTTAATAATGAATCAGCTTTATCACCGTGCAGAGCATCGTGTTTTGTGGAAAGGACGCTGTGCTTTCCAGCAGTGTGAACTTACCCTTTCGCTGCAGGGCCTTGCGCACCGCGGGTACTTGTTGAGCAGTCTTGCGCAGCAAGGCTGAGAAGCTTATGTACCCCTGCGCTGCGCACGGAGTGAGAACGTCCCTGCAGAGAATCGGTAAGTTCGCACTGCGACTTAAAGTGATGCACTCTTCCACTTCTCCACGATTTCAAACAACTTCATCCCATTGGATCCCTTAAACAATATCAGGTCTCCCTGGCGATAATTTTCTTCTAACCACTGAGCTGCCTGGAAACGGTCTTCCACTGATACGATCTGCAGGTTAGGATTTTTTCCTGCAGCGCCTCTGGCAATCTCTACAGACAGAGGACCTACGGTCAACAACAGATCTGCATCGGAAGAACCCAATGCCTGGCCTACTCCATAGTGATGTCGCAAGGTCTCTTCACCAAGTTCAAACATATCTGCCAACACAGCGACTTTTCTTCCCTGGGTCTGAGCCATCTGTAGCGCCGTGATAGCTGCCCTCATAGAGTCAGGGCTGGCATTGTAGGAGTCATCGATGACAGTAATTCCCATAGCAGGGAAGGTGATCCACTCCTGACGATGAGCCACACCACCAAAATGGATCAGTGCTGCAGCCGCATCTTCTAAAGGCATGCCCAGTACATCGGCGCAAGCCAGCGCAGCCAGCGCATTTTGCACATGATGCAGTCCGATGACAGGCAGTACCACTGGATACTGGCCTTTGGCGCAGTGGAGAGTGAACAATGTCTTCCCCTCTTTCACACGAATATCTTCCGCCCGATAGTCATTGTGTGATTTCAGGCCATAATACAATGTTTTATACTTTTCCACGCAGGCGGCTAATTCCGGAATCTTTTCCACAGAAACGCCATCTTCGTTGTGGTTATGTTCGGGACACAGGTAGGCATCATCACCGTTTAAGATCATCCAGCCATCGTCGGCTAAACCGTCGGTGATATGTAACTTCTCACGAAGGATATTGGCCTGAGAGCCCAACTGTTCAATATGAGAAATACCGATATTGGTCATGACCGCCACATTTAATCCGGCAATGGCTCCGATGCGGGCCATCTCTCCCGGCTCACTCATGCCAAGTTCGATGACAGCAGCCTCATAGTCATCAGTAATGCGGCTCAAAGTGATAGGCACGCCTACCTGGCTATTGGCATTACCAGCAGTCTGAAAGGTATGAAATCCAGCTGCCAGCGCCGTAGCGATCATGGTACGGGTACTGGTCTTACCCACGCTGCCGGTCACACCCACAAAGGGAATCTCCAGACAACTGCGACAATATTTGCCTAACATCTGCAGTGCACCACGAGTATCATCCACACGGATCCACACAGTATTGGTCAATTCTTCCGATCTCACACTCTCCGGCAGTTCCTCCACCGCATCGTGCTGAGAAGTAAACGTTGCGACAGCCCCCTTTTTTAAGGCGCCTTCGATGAAGCGATGACCATCTACACGCTCTCCCAAAATGGGCACATACAGTTCACCACCCTTGGGAAGACGAGAATCGGTGCAGATATCGATAATGGGAGTTTCAGGATCTCCCAATAAAATACGGCCACCTACGGCCTCGGCGATCTTGCCTGCGGTCATGTGCTGCATACAATCAGCTCCTTTCTAACGATATCCAAACTTCTCCAGCGCGCCTTCCAGCTCTTCACGATCCAGGAAATGAGTCCGCACACCGCAGATCTCCTGATAATCCTCATGCCCCTTGCCAATGACGGCGATGATATCGCCCTCCCGGGCATGTTCGATACTATAATAAATGGCGTCACGGCGGTCGGGGATCTCCACAAACGCGCCATCGGTCTTATCCATACCGATACGAATATCCGCCATAATATCTTCAATTTTTTCCCAACGGCTATTATCTGCGGTAATAATAGACAGATCTGCCATGCGGCCACCGATCTCACCCATAGAATAGCGACGATCCTTGGAACGATTGCCGCCACAGCCAAAAATGCAAACCAGACGTTTCGGGTTGTAATCCCGCAGAGTAGTCAACAGACTTTCCATGCTGACTGCATTGTGAGCATAGTCCACCAAAGCGACAAACTTTTCGGACGCATGGACGATCTCCATACGGCCATCCACACGAATGGTCTTCAGTGCCTCACAAACAGCGGCTCTATCAATGCCCATCTGCTCACACAGAACGGTTGCAGCCATGGCATTATATACATTGAACAATCCGGGGATCCCCACCTCGACATCAAACTGCTGACGTTTTGCTCCATCCACTTCGTCCACTGCGGGGCCCTGCAGATGTAAGGCAATCCCCATAAACCCATTCTTGGTCAGATAATCCACTCGATCCGTGGTCCAGTCTGCCTTATGTTCCAGGCCGTAAGTCACCACCTGACAGGTGGCCTTCTCCACGATCTGATCATAGTGCTCATCGTCCCGATTTACCACACATACCTTGCAGCGACGCAGCAGCTGAGACTTATACTCCAGATATTCTTCAAAATCCTTGTGCTCATCAGGACCGATGTGATCCGGAGAAATATTGGTAAACATACCATAATCAAAGGAAAAACCTGCCACGCGGTGCATCATGATACCCTGGGAGGACACCTCCATCACCGCATATTTGCAGCCCACATCCACCATGCGTCGGAACATCTTTTGCAGTTCATAAGACTCCGGCGTGGTGTTGACCGTAGGATATTTTTCCTGGCCGATAAAAGCACCGTTGGTGCCAATGACACCGGCCTTTTCTCCGGCGGCTTCCAAGATCTTTTTCACCATGTTGGAGGTGGTGGTCTTGCCCTTGGTACCAGTGATACCTACCACCGTCAACTGCTCAGCGGGATAACCAAAATAGGCTGCAGACAACTCTGCCAGCGCTACACGGCCATTTTCCACCTGCAGATAAGTCACATGAGAAGGAACCTCTACCGGACGCTCCCCTACGATAACGGCGGCGCCTTT
>JAFYLG010000233.1 GCA_017537225.1 Lachnospiraceae bacterium | reverse complement strand
TGGCAGAAGAAAAACTGGCCATCGTACTGGGTACCGAGGGAGAAGGTCTGGCAGAGACCACTATTGCGGATTGCGACTACACTGTCAAGATCCCCATGTCCCATGAAGTAGACTCTCTCAATGTAGCAGCCGCCAGCGCTGTCGCTTTCTGGCAGTTAGGACAGCGCCACTGATATACTTTAACGTTTCCACCACGTCCTTCCATACCAAAACAAACGCCCGAATATCACATAGATATCCGGGCATCTTTTTATTTTTTCGGGCGATAAATGATCTTGTGTACCGTATATACCGTCACAAAAGCCTCCGGATCCTCTCTCTCAATAAAGCTCATCAGTTTTGCATACTCGTTCTTATCCACGATTGTGATGATCTCTCTGCGAGGATCTAGATTGTAGGCACCAAATGCCTCATACAAGGTGGCACCACTGCGCAGCTCATGAAGAATAAACTGACGGATGGCTTCTTCCTTTTGGGAAACGATACATACTCTCTTCTTCATATCAAAGCCAAAGATAAAGTGATCCAGCACGATACCATTCAAATACGTACCCAGCACACTCAAAATCATGATCTTAGCATCATACACCAGACCGGAAGACAACGCCACCAGCATACCGGATACGGACATAGCACTGCCCAGATCCATATGCAAAAACTTATTCATCAGCTTGGCTACGATATCCAAACCACCAGAGGACGCATTGCGATTAAAGAGCATGGCCAGACCGACACTGACGAAGAATACATAACAGATCATATCCAGGAAAGGATCTCCCATCAACGATCCCAGATTCGGGAAAACTTTTTCCAGAATACCCATTACTGCCGGCAACAGGATAGAGGTATACACGGTCTTTACACCAAACTCACGTCCTACCAACAAAAACCCTACGATCAACAGACCTACATTGAGGATCATCGTCAATGCAGATACCGGCAATGGAATAAAGTTAGTGATCACGATGGCCAGACCGGAGATGCTGCCCACTGACACATGACTGGGTACTAAAAAGAAAAACACCGCTGCCGCCACAATGGTGGTAGCAATGGTAATAATCGCGTACTCTTTTATTATTTTCCAATATTTTTCCATGAACGCTTCCTCTCTCTCATGGGATCTCTCAAAAACACCTCCATATTATACCAAAGAAACAACCATTTGTCATCCCATACTACAGGAAACTCTCCATTGAAATTCTATAATTTTTTCCACTCTCTTTACTTATTTCTCTTCGGTTGATAAAATAATGCTATCATCAAAAATCATCCGTACCACAGGTAAAATCGAGAGGAATTATTATGGCAGGCAACGGTCGCTCCTTAGGCCCCAAAGGCTTTTTGACGGAAGAAGAAAAACTAAATATGCCCAAAGTAACCAAAGAACTTTTATTGCGCATTCTTTCGTATCTAAGGCCGTACTGGCTACAATTTGCCTTTGTGTTTGTGGCCATCCTGCTGTCTGCCACCGTAGGCCTGATGCCCTCCATCATCACTGGCCGCATCGTGGACCAGGCATTGGTCGGTGAGGATCTGGCATTGCTGATCCGCCTGCTGATCATGGCCTTCTGCGCTCTGGGTGTCAGCCAGCTGATCGGCGTCCTGGAGAGCTATATCAATTCCTGGATCTCCCAGCGCATCATCTATGACATGAAAAACCAGATGTATCATCATCTGCAGTACATGCCTCACTCCTTCTTTACCACAGAAAAACAGGGCGATATCATCACCCGTATGAATACGGATATCAGCGGTGTCAGTACCGTGATCAGTGGTACTCTCTCCAGTATCGTCAGCAATACTGCCACGGTCATCACTACGTTAGTCGCACTGTTTTCCATGAGCTGGCAGCTGGCTCTGGTGGGCATCGCCATCATCCCTCTGCTGATCCTTCCTACCCGAAGCGCAGGCAAGACTCGCTGGTTGCTGCTCAGTGAAAGCCAGGCTAAAACTGACGAGATGAACCAGGTCATCAACGAGACCCTGTCTGTCAGTGGCTCCATGCTGGTCAAGATTTTTACCCGCGAGGAAGACGAATACCAAAAGTTTGTAAAGGTCAATGGTGAAGCCACTGAGATCGCTTTAAAAGAGTGTCGCAGCGGTAAATGGTTCATGGTAGTCATGGGCATGTTCAGCCAGCTGGGTCCCTTGCTGATCTACTTTGTAGGTGGCCTCCTGATCATCAACAAATGGGATCCCACCCTGTCCGTCGGTGTCATCACTGCCACTGTCTCCCTGATCAACCGCCTATACCGTCCCGTAGAGTCTCTGCTGAATCTGCAGGTAGATTTCACACGATCCCTGGCATTGTTTACTCGTATTTTCGATTACTTCGATCGAGAGAATACCATCGTATCTCCCGAAAATGGTCAAAAACCAGACGTAGTTATGCAGCCCATCGAGTACAAGCATGTGGTATTTAGCTATGACCCTTCCAAGCCCCTGTTGACTGATGTTAATTTCACCGTCCCCGGAGGCAAGATGTATGCCATCGTAGGCCCCTCCGGTTCCGGTAAATCCACCGTGGTCAATATGATCCCCCGACTGTACGATGTACTGGGTGGCAGTGTAACCATTGCCGGTGTGGATGTCCGTGACTTTGATCTCAAATACCTGCGCCAGTGTATCGGCGTGGTGACTCAGGAGACGTACCTTTTCAACGGCACCATCCTGGACAATCTGCGTTACGCCAAAGCCGATGCCACCATGGAAGAGATCGAAGCCGCCTGCCGCATCGCCAATATCCACGATTTTATTACCAAACAGCCCAACGGCTACCATACTGAAGTGGGCAACCGTGGCTTAAAGCTCTCTGGCGGCGAAAAGCAACGTATCTCTCTGGCTCGAGTGATCCTGAAAGATCCCAAGATCCTGATTTTGGACGAGGCCACCAGCGCTCTGGACTCCATCTCCGAAAACGCTATCCAGGATGCTCTGGAAGCCATGATGAAAGGCCGAACCAGTATCGTCATTGCCCACCGACTGTCTACTATCTTAAAGGCAGATAAGATCCTGGTAGTCAAGGACGGTGTGATCTCCGAACAGGGTACCCACGAAGAACTGCTGGCTCTGGGCGGTACTTACCGCGACCTGTTTGAGACACAGTTCCGCCAGGCCATCGACTACGAGACCAAGCCATCTGTGGATATTGAATCCCTGAGCACGTCCCATCAGGTTCGCTCCATCACCCAGGCAGATATTTCGGATGTCTACGCCTTGTGTAAATCCAACCAGAAGTACTATGAGTACATCAACGCCGCACCCACCGTAGAAAGCCTGACCGAGATCATCTCCCGTGTTCCCGAAGGTGCTGTCCCCAATGACAAATATTTCGTAGGTTTCTATGATCAGGATCAGTTAGTCTCTGTCCTGGAGCTGATCACCGGTTATCCCGAAAGCAACGATGCTTTTATCGGCTGGTTCATGGTAGATGGACATCTGCAGCGCCAGGGCATCGGCTCTCAGATCTTTGCCGATGTACGAGCAGCTATGGCCGGTCAGGGATATGATTATCTGTCCCTCCAGTGCGAAAAAGACAATGTGGAAGCCATTGCCTTCTGGCAGGCTCAAGGTTTCCATTCTACCAAGGAAGAGGCTGCCAGCATTCACTTTGCCAGAGAGATCTGATGTTATTTATCCTTATGTATTTAAAAACGGTGCTGAGATTTTCTTTTCGAAAGTCCCAGCACCGTTTTTTATTTCTCCCTGACATCGAATTCTCTCCCATGGACCGCTTACTCATCTCAGTCCCAGATCGATCACGAATGTCTCCGATTCAACCTATTCTTATGTTTCACTGATCATAAAATGATCCTGATATACTGTGATATCAATATTATCATTGATCCCATATCGTTTTAATGTGTCTCCCAGCCTATATAAAATAAATCTGGGACCATCCGGTGTATGCACCAGCAATTTTACGATCTGCGCCGGTCGACCGTTGATCAGCACACTGTAATCTATATAGCCATAGACC
>JAFYLG010000232.1 GCA_017537225.1 Lachnospiraceae bacterium | reverse complement strand
TACACATAGAAACGGATCTCAGGAGCATCCACCGTCTGTTCACAAAGGAACAGGAAGGCAACGGCGCCCCACATACTGCCTACGATCTGAGCTACAGAAGCGGTGCGCAGGTTGTGCAGTGCTTCAAAGCACATGGACAGTAAAATGATCGTATACAGGAAAGACTGACGGCAGGGCAGGCTGTTAGGATAGTGGAAGCCGTGCCAGATAAAGTTGGGAATATTCCAGGCAAAGCTGATCAGCATAAATAAGAGCAGAAGGCATTTGACGATCTTTTCTTTATAAGGAATATTCTTGTTCATAATGTACAGCGGTGCCAGCACAAAGACGGCGGCGCAACTGTACAGGTTAGGCCAATGCTCCAGACCGATCTCTGTCTCCACACCGGCCATATGACGGGCCAGCATATCTACGGTACCAAAGTAGGTAGACAGGGAGTCAGGGAAATTGAACGTACCGGAAGCAGTGGTTTTCAATGCAGCGCCTACGGGCAGCAACAGTACGGCAGCCAGTCCGCCTGCCAACAGAGAATAAAAGGCAAACAGCAGACATTTATAGAGGTAGTCACGTACTCTGCGAGGGGATTCTACAATATTTTCTGTTCCTTTTTTGGAGGGGTACATGATCAGCAGACAGATAAAGTACAGCACCAAAAACATACAAAGCATAATGGAGATGTAATAGTTGGTCAGAATGGACAGGGCCAGAGTGATGCAGTACATCAATCCTTTGTTTTCCTCTACCAATAACTCCAGTCCCAGCAGTACCATAGGGGCCAGCCAGATGCAGTCCAGCCACATGATATTCCAACTGTAAGCGGCCATGTAGCCGGAAAGACCGTAGGCCATGGAAAAGAAAGCTGCAGAGACCGATCGGGTATTAAACTTGCGGCACAGATACCAGGCCATGGTCAGTCCGGCCAGACCCGTCTTCAGTACGACCATATAGGAGGTGTACTCTACGATGCCGGCCTTGGATATCAGGAAAAGCAACAGATTAAAAGGACTGCACAGGTAGTAGGCCAGCAGAGTGATAAAGTTGGAACCGGCACCGATCTCCCAGGAGTACAGCAGGCTCTCGCCATTTTGCAGCTTTTCTGCCAGCTGGGCGTGAAAGGGAGCATATTGATGGTACATGTCGGTACGCAGAAAACTGCGATCACCGAAGGGATAGATGCCCTTGACCGCAAAAATCAAAAGCAGTGACAGGACAGGCAGAAGAAAGGCCAGCAGAAAGACCAGTTTGCTGTCTTTTTTTTGTGTGCTCATAGCAGACTCCTTAAAACAAAATGGATAATGAACAGGGGCGATAGGCTAGGTAACAGAAAAGCCGATCTTTATGCGAAGATAAACAGCTTGCTGGCCACATAGTTGACGATCATAACGACTACGTTGGAGCCGATCTTGCAGAGAATGTCGTTCCAGTGAAGCTTGTCTACGGTGATGTAGATAATGGCAATATCAAAACCAAGTGTCAGCAGACGAGCAGACACAAAGCCGATGAGCTCTTTGATAACGACTGCCATCTCCCAGGATGGAGACTGGAATACAAAAATCTTGTTGGCCACATAGGCGAAAGCCACAGCAATGATCCAGGAGATAATATTGGAGACCACAGTGCTCATCTTCAGCTTGCGGTAGCAGCCTGCAAACGCGGCGATGCTGATGATGGTGGTCAGAACGCCTACTACCAGATAACTGATAGTCTCATAGTTGACAAATTTTTCGAATAAAGTTTGAATCAAGTCCATGTTAATCCTCCTTGGGGATATCCAGATTGGTCTGGCGTAAGATAAAGATGGGGCGATCCTTGGCTTCCATATAAATATGTGCCACGTACTCTCCAATGATGCCGATGGATAATTCAATGATACCGCCTAAGAACAAAACGGCGCACAACGTAGTAACATATCCAGGCACATCAATACCAAAAATCAAGGTTTTGATCACAGTCAACAGACTGTACAGGCAGGCAAAGGCAAAAATCACAAAGCCCATGCCGCTGACCATACGCAGGGGGGCGATGGAGAAAGAAGTGATACCGCTCAAGGCATACTTGAATAGTCCCCAGAAACTCCACTTGGTGGTGCCCATGGTGCGCTCTACATTCTCGTAGGGAATCCACTTGGTGGAAAAGCCGACCCACGCAAAGATGCCCTTGGAGAAGCGTTCTACTTCAGACAGATCCAGGATAGAATCCACCATGCTGCGGGACATGATACGATAGTCTACAGCATTTTGAGGCATTTCCACATCGGTCATACGATTGCTGATTTTGTAATACATCTGGGAAAACCAACTGCGGATCTTAGATTCTCCTTCACGGCTGACACGGCGGGCAGCACAGCAGTCGTAACCTTCTTCGATACCGGCGATCATATCAGGGATCATAGCCGGGGGATGCTGCAGATCGGCATCCATCAGGATCACGTAGTCTCCGGAGGAATATTTCAGACCGGCGTAAATACCTGCTTCTTTACCAAAATTGCGGGAGAAGGACAGATATTTTACATTGTCATGCTCTTTGGCCAACTGCTTCATGATAATGATGGTATTGTCACGGCTGCCATCATCCACCAAAAGAAAGCGGAAAGAGTAGCCGTCAATAGCATCTATTACCTTGCTGGTCTCTGTGTAAAAAGTTTCCAGAACTTCCTGCTCATTGAAGCAGGGAACAATGATATCTATGGTTTTCATAAGGTCTCCTTATTGATTGAAATTCGATTATCGTCCAATGGACATACTTTCTCATCATATCTTCTTATTTTATTACATTCATAAAGAAATGTAAACGGAAAAATGACGCAAACAGAAAAAACATAAAAAGTCCGTTCTAAACTGGAAAACCCTGCATATAAATAGGTAAAGACAGTCAATACTAATCTTGCGGCCCCAGACTGTCCACAGCAGGGCGGCCGGGAGAGTATATCGAATTTGGAGGAGAAATACCATGTCAGAAAAAAATCTGGAAAACAACAAAGTAACAGTGATCGGTCAGGTGGTCAGCGATTTTACCTTTAGCCATGAGGTCTTTGGAGAAGGATTCTATATGGTGGATCTGGCGGTCAACCGTCTCAGTGATCAGGAAGATCGGATCCCTCTGATGATCTCGGAGCGCTTGATCGACGTGACGGCAGATCATCGAGGCCAGACACTGGAGGCTACGGGGCAATTTCGATCTTATAATCGCCATGAGGGCAGTAAAAATCGTCTGGTGCTATCTGTATTTGTAAGAGAAATACGTTTTCTGGAAGAGTTTACCGATTATACGAAAACCAATCAAATCTTTTTGGATGGTTTTATCTGCAAGGATCCCATCTATCGTAAGACACCGTTGGGAAGAGAAATCGCGGATCTGCTGATCGCAGTGAATCGTCCTTATGGCAAGTCGGACTATATTCCCTGTATTGCCTGGGGACGGAATGCCCGTTATGCCTCTGCCTTTGAAGTAGGCAGCCGGGTTCGGATCTGGGGCCGGGTCCAGAGCAGAGAGTACACTAAAAAACTCAGTGAATTGGAGAGTGAAAAACGTATCGCTTACGAGGTTTCCGTCAGCAAACTGGAATGTGGCGAGGCTGCTTCTTAAAATATGGAAAAACTGCCGGTTTATGGTTGACAATCACACTTCACAGTGTTACTATGATGCAAAGAGTCAAAGAGTCATGACTTTCATGCTTGCATGAAACGGCATGGCTTTGGAACTCGCAAAACACGGAGAAATCCGTAGCGTCATAAAGTTTTTAAATCAACAGAATAGGATACGTAGAGGTCGCGTTGTTCATCAGTAAGCAGTCGGATATGACAGGCATAGAGGAAACTGCTGAAAGGGGACTACGCCGAAGTGAGATATGCCTGTACATATCTTGCTGGGCGCAGAGGTGAAAGCCCTGCGACTGTCATCCTGACGGATGGAGAGCTACATACCATAAAGAGTTTTTGGGGAGCTATCTGTCTGGACGGCTCCCTTTGTGATTGTAGTGATCATAAAAGAGCCACCAAGCATTTGAAACACAAAAGAAACGCGCGAATGCCCACAATGGGCAGAGAGGAGAGTATTATGGCAGTATTTGAAGGCGCTGGCGTAGCCATCGTAACCCCCATGTATGCAGACGGCAGTGTAAATTATGATAAGTTGCAGGAGATCATCGAGGATCAGATCGCTAAGAAGACCGACAGTATCGTGATCTGCGGTACTACCGGTGAAGCATCTACCCTGACTCATGAGGAGCACATCGATGTGATCCGTGCCTGCGTGGAGTATGTAAAGGGACGCGTGCCTGTAGTGGCAGGTACCGGTTCTAACTGTACGGAGACTGCCATCTATCTGTCTCAGGAGGCTGAGAAGGCAGGTGCCGATGCGCTGCTGGTAGTGACTCCTTACTACAATAAGGCTACACAGAAGGGCTTGATCGCTCATTTTAAAGCAGTGGCAGAGTCGGTTTCTATCCCTGTGATCCTGTACAATGTACCCGGTCGTACTGGCTGCAATATTATGCCTCAGACCGCAGTTACCCTGGGACAGACCGTGGAAAATATCGTAGGTATCAAGGAAGCCTGTGGAAATATTTCTCAGATCGCCGATTTGTTGGCTCTGGCCGATGACTGTCTGGATGTGTATTCCGGTAACGACGATCAGATCGTGCCCATCATGGCGCTGGGCGGCAAGGGTGTGATCTCTGTTCTGTCCAATGTGGCTCCTACTCAGACCCACGATATGACTATGGCTTGTCTGGCCGGTGATTACCAGAATGCTGCCAGGATGCAGCTGGAGGCCATTGATCTGTGCCATGCGCTGTTCTGTGAGGTAAATCCTATCCCTGTCAAAGCGGCTATGAATCTGCAGGGTTGGGAAGTAGGACCCTTACGTGCACCTTTGACCGAGATGGAACCTGAGAATCAGGCTCGTCTGAAGAAGGCCATGGAAGCATACGGCATTCTGTAAAGGAGAGGATAGTATGATTCGAATGATCATTCATGGCTGCAACGGTGTCATGGGACAGAAGGTGGCTGAGATGGCTGCCAAGGATCCTATGGTGGAGATCGTAGCCGGTATCGATTACAATGTAAATGCCAGACAGAATCCCTTCCATGTCTTTGCTAAGTTGACAGAGTGTGATGTGGAAGCTGATGTGGTAGTAGATTTTAGTTCTGCGGTAGCGGTAGATGGATTGTTGGATGCCTGTGTAGAGAAGAAATTGCCTTTGGTATTATGTACCACCGGCCTGTCCGATGAACAGATAAACCATGTACAGGAGGCGGCCAAAGTGATCCCCATCCTGCGTTCCGGCAATATGTCTCTAGGCATCAACCTGTTGATGAAAGTGGTAGAAGAGGTGGCATCGGTGCTGCTCTCTGCTGACTTTGATCCGGAGATCGTAGAAAAGCATCATCGTCGTAAATTAGATGCTCCCAGCGGTACAGCTTTGATGTTGGCAGAGGCAGTGAATCGTGCGGTAGATGGCAGCTATGATATCTGCCTGGATCGCCATGAGCGCCGCATGAGCCGCCCCAAGGAGGAAATCGGTATTCAGGCAGTACGAGGCGGCACCATCGTAGGTGAGCATGAGGTGATCTTTGCCGGTCCTGATGAATTGATCGAGATCCGTCATGTAGCTTATAGCCGTGCGATCTTTGCCAATGGTGCGCTGCAGGCTGCCAAGGCCATTGCCGGCAGAGCGGCTGGACTGTACGATATGCAGTCGGTGCTGTAAAAAGTTTTTAAAGTAAATATGCCCCAGTGGGATAGTATATGGTTTCAGACACACTCTCGTTCGAGTGCGCGCGTAGCGGTACTACGCTCGCATGCCTGCTTGGCAGACCTGCTCGCTAAGGACCGACGGGCGCACACGGTCTGGCACCATATAGTATCCCACTGGGGCATTTTCTTATTTAAATAACTTTTTGACGAATCGCATATCGTACAACGATGTCACTTTACCTGCAATAAATTGGCAGCGGGATTCTACGATTGACTGCTATTTTCTACGATTGCAATAAGGAGAAAAATGGAAAAAACGGAGGTTTTTATGGGATTAATTCGATATGCACAATAAATATTTAACGACAAAAATTTAATTTAAGCAATTTGCACAAAAAAGAATCTATTTTTTGTCACACTTCCTCCTTGAGGGTTGTGCAAAAAAGTGGTATGATGGCAACGTACGAGATCTTGGAGGTTAGCGGCTCCAGGGTCTTAAATATTGTACATAGGAGGAAAAATGTATGATTAGCTTTTTTCTTTGTTTAGCATTGCTGATCGGCGGCTACTTTGTTTACGGTACTATCGTAGACAAGACTTTCGCTCCCGATGACAGAGAAACCCCCGCTGTACGTATTGATGACGGCGTGGACTTTGTAGTGATGCCTCAGTGGAAGCTGTTCCTGGTACAGCTGCTGAACATCGCTGGCATGGGCCCCATCTTTGGTGCTCTGCAGGGCGCTCTGTGGGGACCTATCGTGTTCCTGTGGATCACCTTTGGTACTATCTTTGCAGGTAGTGTACATGACTACTTCTCCGGTATGCTGAGTATCCGTAATGACGGTGCTTCTATCGCAGAGTGTACCGGTATCTACATGGGCAACGCCATGAAGAACGTAATGCGCGTATTCTCCGTTGTTCTGCTGATCATGGTAGGTACCGTATTTGCCGTAGGTCCTGCTGGTCTGATCACCACTCTGATCGGTAAGAGCGGCGCTTCCGGCTGGCTGACCAACACTCAGATCTGGATCTACATCATTCTGGCTTACTACTTCATCGCTACTTTCGTATCCATCGATGCTATTATCGGTAAGATCTACCCTGTATTCGGTGTATGTCTGATCGTTATGGCCGTTGGTGTAGCATTTGGTATCTTCACCAAGTCCGAGTATGTGATCCCTGAGATCTGGACCAACTTCTCCAACATGCACCCCGCTGGAAAGTCTGTATGGGCTTATATGTTCATCACTGTTGCCTGTGGTGCTATCTCCGGTTTCCACTCCACTCAGAGCCCTCTGATGGCTCGCTGCATGAAGAGCGAGAGACAGGGTAAGTTCGTATTCTTCGGTGCTATGACCTGTGAAGGCGTTATCGCTCTGATCTGGGCTGCTGCCGGCTGTGCTCTGTACGAGGTTACCGGTGGTCTGAATACCGGTCTGTCTGCTGCTCTGGCTAGCGGTCAGTCTGCTGCTATCTACGATGTATGTGCTAAGACCATGGGCGGTGTTGGTATCGCTCTGGCTATGATCGGCGTTATCGTATGCCCTATCACCTCCGGTGATACCGCATTCCGTTCCGCTCGTCTGACCATCGCTGACTGG
>JAFYLG010000021.1 GCA_017537225.1 Lachnospiraceae bacterium | reverse complement strand
CACCGGCTACCATGGTAGAAGGCAGGGCCTCCATAGGCCAGCCCACCAGCGTATTCTGCTTGTCCAGCTTTCGGCGCAGATATTTATCCGTACCGGTAAGGATCAGCTTCTCCTTGGCACGGGTCATAGCCACATAGAGGACACGCAGTTCCTCACCCAGATTGTCCAAAGACAATTTGCGAGCCAGCACCCGTTTTTTCAACGTGGCAGCACGCAGACGCAGTTCTGTATCCACGTAATCCGAGGCCAGTCCCAGATCCGGATGCATCAGGATCTTGCTGTGACTGTCCTGCTGATTGAAAGTTTTTCCACAACCGGCCACAAAAACTACGGGGAACTCCAGACCTTTACTCTTATGGATCGTAGTGATGCGAACCGTATCACTGCTCTCACCATCCGGCACAGCCTCACCGAAGTCAATATCGTATTTATGCAGATTTTCGATATATCGTACAAAATCAAACAGTCCGTAGTAACTGGTGGATTCATAGCCAATCGCCTTCTCCATCAGCATGTCCAGGTTGGCACGGCGCACTGCACCGTCCGGCATGATGCTGACCAACTCATAATAGCCGGTATCATCATAGACATGCTGCAATAATTCATGCAGCGGCAGGTACATGGATTTACGGCGCAGATCCTGGATCTTCTGCAGGAAAGCTGCTGTCTTGCGTCCCAAAGATGTGTCTTCTGACAACGCTACTGACTCTCCAAAATGGGGATCTTCCTCTGAGATCTGCCCTCCCAGATACAGACAGGCTCCATACATGCCACGCACGCCCCCGGGGCAGCCGGCCTTGCGGAAGATCGCCTGCATCTGTGCCATCTCTTCGGAAGAAAAATCACCGATCTGTGAGTGCATCACCGAGGCAAAGGGAATATCCTGCATCGGATTATCCAACACCCGCAAACAGTTCAGTACCGTCTGCACCTCCAACGCCGTGAAATATCCGGTGGACGACTGGGCAAAGGCCGGGATGCCTGCATTGAGCAACACATTGACAAAGGTATCCGCCCAGCCACTAAAGGTGCGAAGCAGGATCACGATATCGCCGTATCGGGCTTTGCGGTACTTCTTTTCATGGCCGTCCCAGATCTGCAGACCATCCTGAGAATCCGTCAGCTGACGAATGCGGGCAGCGATCGCTTTCGCTTCCGCCTCCTTCGGATCAATATCTCTGCGATAACCGTCATCATCGGCCAGATCTACCAGCATCAGTTCGGTAGTATAGTCATAATTTTTCTTAGGGATGGCTGGATCATTCTCCTGAAGAGCAGTTTCTTCCTCCTCCTTCTCCATCAACCCTTCCGGCACAGGGAAAGATTCTCCCACATACAGAGCACTCTGATCATCATAATCGATACCACCGAGAGACTTGGCCATAATCTGACGGAACACAAAGTTAGCCGCATCCAGTACCTCCCCGCGACTTCGGAAGTTTTTGTGCAGGTCGATCTTCTGGCTGGTACTGTCTTCCGTAGTATAGGAAGCGTACTTCTCCATAAAGATCTCAGGGCGGGCCATACGGAACTTATAGATACTCTGTTTCACATCGCCTACCATGAACTGGTTGGGCTGTCCGCGCCAGTGACCGGCTACACTGCCAAGCAGCATCTCCTGCACCAGGTTGCTGTCCTGATACTCATCGATCATGACCTCACGATAGCTATTTTGCATCTGTCTGGCCACAGCGCTGGGCACGATCTTGCCCTCTTCCTCCGTCACCAAAATCTGCAGTGCCAGATGTTCCAAATCACTGAAATCCAACAAATGTTTCTCTTTTTTATAGGCGTCAAACCGCTCCATAAACTCTGCGGTCAAACGACACAGTGTCCTCAAAGGACGACTGGCCACCTGCATCTGACGCAGCATTTCCTTTTCTTCCGGGAAGGCATAGTGCTCCTTCCACTTTAACACCGCTTTTTTGCGTTCATCACGGAAAGCAGACAGCATCTCTTTCAACTCTGCATCCACCGACTTGTCACGGATGGTAGGCTTGCGGGTAAAGACCAGACCTTCCAATGCTCGCTGCAAGCTGCCATAGTCCTTTGCTTTGCCCACTGCCTGAGCCAGCTCTCGATCATTGACAAACATATCCACATACGCGGCAGGACCACCGGCACTCATGGCCAGTCGGATCGCCTGATCGTACTGGGTGATCAATTCCTCCGCCTCTCTGTGAAGCTGCTCCAACAGGAAGGTAAACCAATCAGGCGTTTTCCTCTCTCCATCCGCCGCGGCGTTCTCATCGGCCCACTCCAGCAAGGTCTGTTTAGGAAACGGATGAGCACTGACGAAAAAGTACAGTTTTTCGATCCACTCCTCCAGCCCCTGATCGGTCTTGCCGGTGGCAGTCATCTCTACAAATTCATAAAACTCCGGATCATCTGCGGCATAGTGATCCTCCAAAAGCTGTCGGATCAGATCCCCACGGATCAATTTCAACTCGCCCTCATCGCCGATACGAAAATCAGGATCCATGTCCAGCTCATCAAAATGGCTTCGCACCACATGGTTGCAGAAGCTGTCGATCGTGGTGATCTGGG
Source organism: Lachnospiraceae bacterium (assembly GCA_017537225.1). Classification (GTDB taxonomy): domain Bacteria; phylum Bacillota; class Clostridia; order Lachnospirales; family Lachnospiraceae; genus RGIG7193. Next base: position 2,830 of record JAFYLG010000021.1, on the reverse strand, counting down.
CATAGTGAAGCAAGGTCAGCTGCCTCTGCAGATGGATATTTTCCGGCGTCTCTTCCAGGCGTTTTCGCAATGCCTGACCGATACGATCTCGCATCTGGGCTGCTGCCGCCTTGGTAAATGTCACGATCAGCAGTTCATCCACACTGACAGGATCCTCCGGATCCGTAATGCGGGAAAGGATACGTTCTACCAGCACCGCTGTCTTACCACTGCCGGCTGCTGCCGCTACCAGGATATTGCGATCCCGCAGGTCAATGACTTTTTTCTGTTCGTCCGTCCAGGCTACTGCCATGCGGGGCCTCCTTTCTCCACACTGTCCCAAATCTCCTGTTCCTCCACATCGCCCAGTCGGCGATAGGTATATCCCGGAGTCTTCTTATCGAAACCACACACAGCGGCGAACTTACAGTAATCACAACCGGTACGTCCGTCTCGCATATACGGATTGACCGCCATGTGACCCTCCATGATACGATTGCCAAACTCCGTCATACGGCCACGCACAAAGGTACATAGTTCCTCCAGCTGCCTGGTGGCTGCCACGCTGGAATACCGTTCTACGATCTGACCACCTTTTTCCGTCACAGGGATCACCGGCGGCACATCACCACCAATGAGACGATCCATACGACTGTAGATACGGCGGTCCCGATTGACGATACCATTCATCTTCACTTCACTGAGCCATGCATTCTGTACTTCTCCGGGGTCCGGCGCACCGGCACTTTCCGGTTCCACTTTCACAAAAGGATCCTGAATATTGTAGTACAAAATACCGGCAGGAATCACTTTTTTACCCTTGTTCTTGACCCGCTCCCGCTCCATGGCCGCATCCAGATAGACCACCAATTGCAACTGCAGGCCATAATAGACACCAACCAGATCAAAGCTGGTACTGCCGGTTTTATAATCGATAACTTTTACATAGACTTCGTCGTCTCGAGGAACACCTTTCGATGAGGGACCACCATTCTCTGTGCTGCTTTCTCCGTCCGCAGCTGCCATCTGAGATGCCAGACTGCGGCCTGTGCAGGTGTCCACACGGTCAATACGGCCATGGAGACGCATCAACGTATCGTCCTTCAACAGCAGATTCATGGCTTTGCTGTCTCTGCCGTCAAACTCCACTTCCACATCTTCGGGATGAAAATCTCCTCGAGCCAACTGTTCACACAGAGCCCACAGGGTACGGTCTGCCGTATGCTCCACACGCTCCAGCATATATGCTCCACGAGCCGTATCCTCCAGGCCACGGCTGTTGCCCTCTGCCACCGCTTCCTCCAGGCACTGGCGAACCAACTTGCGACGTTGCTCGTCCGTGGGAATCGACACCTTCACAGTATCTTCTTCCTCAGATCCTTTCCCTGCCGTCATCTCGCCATTCTTTCCATACACCTTGGCAAAGAATTTTCGGATCACTTCGTGGAACAAGGTTCCCATATCTGTGGCAGCAAATTCATGCAACCTACGCTCTGCCAACTGCAAACCATAGGACAAAAACTGGGCATAGGCGCAGGCTGCATAACGCTCCAATCGAGTCACACTACCACTAAGCATATCGCCGTAGAGGGCCTTGGCCACTGCCGGTCCCATGGTTTCTTCTTTGTATGTCAGGAAAGCCGCATCCAGCCAGCGGGCCATCTGTTCTCTGCCATTGGGCTCCTCCATAAAAATGCTGTACAGATCTTTCCAGACATCCGGAGCTTTTCCTTCTTTATAATCGGCAAATCCAGACAGCAAAGCCTTTCGCGCCGTCTCTTTGGTCAGGATCCTCTGATCCAGAGTCGCATCCTCCTCCGGTCGCTCCACAGTCAGCGCCGGGAAGATAGACTGTAACTCACTGACCATATAAGAGGGAGACATGGCTGCGCCATCCACATTCTGACTGCACCAGGACACATACAACCTCTGGGAAGGCTTGGTCAATGTCAGGTACAGATAAAATCGGTCGATAAAACCATTTTCCTGTTTGGTCGGGGCCAGCTGTACGCCAAGTTTGGCCAGACTGCGACGATCCATGTCCGACAACAGGCTGGTCTTGTCGCTGGCCTTGGGTACCAGACCATCGTTGGCTCCTACGAAAAACATCACTTTCGGATCTTTCAGACGGGTGCGATGCATATCGCCCACCACCACACGGTCTACACGGGCAGGGATCACACCTACACGGATCTCACCAAAACCGGTATCCAGGATCTCACGCCATTCACGGATCGATACCCGACCGTCTCCAAAGAGCTCCACTACCTTATCCAGTAGTTCCAGCACCTTGGCATAGGCCTGCTCATACTCCTGACCCAGACTGATCTCACCATCCTCAGAGATCTGAGCCGCCATTTCTTTCAGGCGCTGTTCCACTCCCTGACTCTCCATGAGACATACCAGAGCTTCTGCATAGTCACGAACAGTACTTTCGCTATCTTTCAGCACCTCGCGCAACGCAAACAAAGGTTGGATCACTGCCTCGCGGATCTGATTCAACCGTTCCATATCCAAATGTCGGCCTTCGGGATAATTCTTTTCCCAAGGCTCGCTCCAGGCTTTGCGCCCTTTTAGCCCCATGGCCAGCACATAGTTTTCCAATTCATAGAGGTCCCCGGCTGCCAATGGTGTCATACCGCTCTTGAGACAGGCAAATACTGTCTCATAAGTGAAGTCTTTCTCCACTGCCTCCAGAGCCCCTCGCAGGTAGGCCACCAAAGGATGGCCCATCATATTGTTCTTGGCATCCAAAAAGTAGGGGATCCCGGCCGCACCAAAGACGCGGCGGATCACCGGCTCATATCCAGTCACATCGCCGCTGATCACGGCAATATCCCGATATCGCAGT
>JAFYLG010000231.1 GCA_017537225.1 Lachnospiraceae bacterium | reverse complement strand
GTGATGGCCAAGCAGGAAAAGGAAAGCTCCGGCAAGCCCACTCCTGTCCCTCCCTGGCCTGTCCAAATCAAGCTGCTGCCCATCCAGGCTCCTGTACTCCAGGGCGCTGACTTGCTGATCGCTGCTGACTGCTCTGCCTATGTCTACAGCCGGTTCCATCAGGACTTTGTCCGGGGTCGTGTCACCTTGATCGGATGCCCTAAGCTGGACAATTTTGACTACGCGGCCAAACTGACCGATATCTTTTCCCTCAACAACATCCGCAGTGTCACGGTAGTCCGTATGCAGGTGCCCTGCTGTGGCGGTCTGTCCTACGCCGTGGAGCGTGCCTTACAGGCCAGCGGCAAGAATATCCCCCTCAGCATCGTCGTTTTATCTCCTCAGGGTGAGATCGTACGCTGATCAGAAAGGACATTATATGACATACATTTTTGAGCATACCAGCCCACTTCAGGATCAACTCCTAGGCGCTCTCATCGGTCTGGCCCGCGCCATCAGCGGCAACGAGGATCTTATCACCGATACTACGGACCAACTGGTTTTAGAATCCCTCACCGCCATCCACCCACAATACGCCAAAGAGATTTCACATCTTTCGCAGCTTCTATCGGCAGTTGCCGAAGAAAAAAAGCGCATTGTCCCCGACTGCGCTGTCTGCTGTAACCCCTGCGGCCGCACGGAAAATTATGATGTGACACTTCTTCACACTGCGTCAGAGGATGTATGCGCCCTAAAATATCAGGTGCTGGCGGATATTCAGGAGATGGCAGCCAATGCCCGCAAAGATGAACTTTCACCTGACATCCGTCATGACGTTCATCATCGAATCCATCATGACGAGGCTCATGACGTCCATAATTTGGCGGCCTGGTTATACAAGGTACTCTTTTCCTTGGGCATCGATTATTGGACTTTGGAAAAATGGGTGGAGTATGCGCAGAATATCACAAAGAAAAAGAATACTTTTGTATAATAGAAAAGAGGCTTCCTCCATAGATATTGACTCTATACAGGAAGCCCCTTCTTATTTTCTTCTTATTTTCTTCTTATTATCATACCAGTCCCTGGTTTTTGCACCGTGCATTATGCGTAGCTATGCAGTCCCGGCAATAGGGTGTTGACACCGATATACGTGAACACCACGCACACAAAACCAATCACAGCAAACCATGCCGCCTTTTTGCCACGCCAGCCCTTGGTCAGTCGCATATGCAGATACAGTGCGTAGATGATCCAGGTAATCAATGACCATGTTTCCTTAGGATCCCAGGACCAGTAGCGTCCCCAGGCCCTCTCCGCCCAGATGGCACCCGTCACGATCACCAACGTCAGAAACAAAAATCCAAGAGAAATAGCACGATAACTGATCAGATCCAGTCGTTCCAGCTCAGGCAGTTCTTTACGACGGAACTCATCCTCTGCCATCTTGCCACGGAACAGATACAACATGGATACGCCGAAGGCCACACCAAAGGAACCATAGGAAATGATAGCCGTAGAAACATGGATGGACAGCCAGTTGCTCTGGAGGGCAGGCATCAGCTCATTGACCTCTCGGCTCTGCATGGCAGCATAACCAATAATCAAAAATACGACCGGTGCCACAAACACACCCATGGCACGGAATCCATACTTTTTCATAAAGAACAGATAGCAAAGGGCAATACCCCAGGCAAAGCTGGTGGCAAACTCATACTGATTGGTTAGTGGCAGACGACCTGCTCCTACACCACGTACCACCAATGCCAGCGTATGCACGGCAAATCCCAGTACCATCACTTGACCGGCCCATTTACCAGCCCACTCTTTCTTCATGGAAAAAAAGATAAAATACAGCACCGTGGCAATCAAATATGCCATTACGGCTGCGGTAAATAAAATCGTCTCTGCCAGTGCAAATTTTTCTGCTGTCATACACTCTTCTCCTCGTTTTTGTCTATCTGCGTATCGGATGATCCTGTCTTCTTTTTGCGCATATCCTGCGGTCTCACATAGAAACAGATTACCAGCGATATTAACATCAAAGCGCCCCCTGCTGCCGCAATACCCATGTATGGATCGTACACCACCTGGATCAGGGTATAGGGCTGAGGATCGTGAAATACAAACCAAAATGGATCTGCGATCACCTTGTGATCCATGCTTACTACCTTTGAGGCAAACCGTTGATTTCCATAGTAAAGAGAAAATGCAGCACAGGGGTTGTTCAATGCCGAACTTTTTGACATAGCGCCCTGCTCTGTCTCCACATAATCCGGATAGAATTTATCAAATACCAATGCCAGTTCCGGCATGGATCCCGGTATCAACGCTTCTCCTACGCAGACCAAACTGCTGTCTTCTAAGACTTCGTCCCGATATACATCCACCTGGCTGGCCCACCCTGTGGAATTTTGATACACACGCATACCAAAGGCATCCATAGGGTGATTCACCTGAGCGATACCGGAAATTTCGGCTCCGTCCACTTCATGGATCACTGTCAGATCTGCTGTGTACTGTTTTACGGTATCATCCTCTCGCAATTCAATGGTAAAATCATTGATGCGAATGGAATATTCGGTTCCTTCCACATGTTTGGTTTCTCCGGGAACGCCATACATGTAAGACTCCAGGCTGTAATTCTGTCCCAGTGCAAACCCAGCGATCAATAACAGCATACCCACATGACACAGCCAGGGTCCCCACACGCTGATGCGACAACGAAAATCTGTTTGTTGTCCACACTTTTTGATCACGATACCAAGACGCAAAACACTGCACAGCAGCAAATTTACACACAGTGTTACTACTAATATCACAAACCACCAACAAGTAAACACCTGATCCAGCTGCAATGACTGAATCAAACATGCTATATTAACTCCATACATGCTCTCATAATATGCAGAGATCTCCCCTTGAACGATCATACTGCCTGCCAAACATGCCAACACGATCAGGCCCAGCAATATCATAGCCAGTTTCATAGAATGTAAAAAAGAGAGAATTCTTTTCCACAACGGTTTCTTCATCTTGATCCCTCACATTTCTAGTCGTCTAAAAAAAAGACTGTGCCGCCAAAGAGGCTGCGGCACAGTCCCATTCCGCAAGTTGCTTATTTGAACATTCCCAAAGCCTTCTTGCAAAGAGCCTCTGCCTGATCCAGGCAATACTTGGTCAGGCTGGAGTTGTGAGCACCTTCACTGTTCTCTACAAATACGAAATCCCAGTAGAACTGTGCGTCACGATGCACTCCGCGAATGGCATTCAACTCATCCTCAGTATAGTCACCAGACTCTACAGCTGCTGCCAGCTTGTCAGTCAAGATCACCAGTTGATCTGCGATGGCGATGGTGCGGTCCTCTGCCTCTTTCTGGATAGCCTTTACATCAGCTACTAAATCGGTATGACAGGCACTGCAGGTGTTCTTGATCAGATCCTCGTTTTCCAGAGGGCTGGTCCACTCATGATTAACATAGGTAACACCGGTCTCAGATACAGCAGTACCCATATGGCAGCTGGCACAATTCATATTCATGCTGTTCTTGCTTCACTCACCCATAAAGGTCTCAAACTCAGGGTGCTGTACCTTGATCTGAGCAGTACCGGTACGGGGATTGGTGTAATCTGCAAATCCCATGGTGTTGTAATAAGACAGGATGCTGTCAGGATGAATGGCTACTACACCAGAGTAAGGCAAAGTCGTGGCCTTGGTCTCAGGATCAAAGTAGTATTCATTGTGGCACTGTGCGCAGGACAAGGTAGACGCATTGATCTTGCTGATGTCATTGCCCATGGCATTGGCCAGATACTGATGAGTCACTACCAAAGTACCCTCTACTGCCTCATTGGCATGGCAATTGTAGCAGCTGATGGGCTCTACCATCTTATCCACTACCTCTTCAAAAGTCAGCTTATAAGCCTCCACACCGGTGGAATTTACCAGGGCGGTGTAGTCAGGAGTTTTACAGGTCAGACAGTTGGACAGGGGATGAGGGCGACCAGTGGAAGTCACATCCTCCAGAGTGTACACATGGCCTCTGGCACTGTTGTAAAACTTGTTAAATGCCATACCTTCATAAATCTTTGCGATTTGAGGATACTCTTCTACATGGTCGATGGCAGCAGAATTCTCTGCATTGGCCATATAGGAGGCATAGATCTCCGGGAACATCTCAGACCACTCTTCGGCGCTGATGACACCGTTTTCTCTGGATGCTACAGGCATCTGTACCACTACATCGCCAGTGCTCTCAGGTGCCTTGGTCTCATTAGGCTCTGTGGTAGTAGTACCAGCAGTGCTACAACCGGACATGCACAAAATTGCCGCGATCAGAAGACATAAAATTCTCTTTTTCATCGTTTTCCTCCTTTGATTTTTTCATGTCTATCTCATCTTAACATATCACAAAATTTCGTTGATGTATGTTGCATACGCAACAGCATTTTCCAGTTTTTGTAGTAAAATAAACATAGTTTTTTCTGTTACAAAGGAGACTTTTTATGAAAGAAAATGTGTTGATCGAGATCTTAAAATCTCTTCCCATTTTTTATAAAATCCATCCGGAAGATATCCCTACACTGATCCAGTGTCTGGGCGCCGTTACCAAAACCTATCATAAGGGAGAATACCTCTTACACGAAGGCCAGGACATAACTCATCTGCTGGTGATCCTACAGGGCCAAGTGGATATGTACAAAAACTCCGGTACTGTTTCTTCTCTGATGAAACGAGCCGCCAAGGGAGATGTACTGGGCGCCGCTTCCATCGGTCGAGAGACCTGTCCCTGTCAGATGTCTGCTGTAGCAGTTTCATCCTGTACTGTTCTTGCCATCCCCTATCGTCGTCTCATGTTTCACTGCACTAGAAATTGTCCTTTCCATCACCTTCTGGTAAAGAATCTGGTCATTACCATTTCCGAAGGACAGCGCCATCTGTATGAGAAGATCCTGGTGATCTCTCAAAAATCCATCCGCGACAAGATCCTGGTTTTTCTTCGTCTCCAGACACCCACTGCAGAAGACGGTTCTGTCACGATCCCCTACAGTCGCACGGAATTGGCTCAGTATCTGTGCGCCGACCGCAGCGCCCTGAGTCGCGAGCTGGCATTAATGCAAAGAGAGGGTATTCTCTCGATCCAGGAAAATACCTTCATCTTGCTAAATCCATCCGCATGATCCACGGAGTTTCCTCTGTGATACACTCTCATACACTCGCTTCAACTGCTGCCCCACCACGTCCATACTGCGTGCTGCTGCTATTTGGTAGCCTGCCAGCGTGATCCGGGGCAGACTTTTTGCAGTTTCTCCCTCCAACATATCTATCAGCTTTCCACGAAATTCTTCTACGGTACGGGCCTTATTCACATCTTGGCCATCTTCCAGCCAGGATTCATAGATAGGGATATCCCTCACCAGCACAGGACATCCCATGGCCAGCGCCTCCAACAGCACGATTCCTTCCGTCTCCTCTTTTGTTAAAAATAAAAACACATCACTGCCACAGTACGCATTCCGCAGTTCTTCTTTTTGAATATATCCGGGAAAATGCAGATTAGGCAAGTCCGTCTTCAGTGCTTCTTTAATGTGAGGCGGCAACATCGGAATCTCCAAATCACCAAACCATACGAACTGATATTGTGGCAGTTCCGTAGCCAGCTGAATAAAGTCCAGAACCCCCTTACGATCAATAGGCAATCCTACAGACAAGACTACTTTGTCTGTCTCTTGAAAACCATATTTCTCTCGAAAATCCTGTCTTGCTCTCTCGCTTCTTTGATAGAAATCCAAATTGATCCCGTTGGATATACTGAACACCGGCTTTCCTAATCCATAGCTACGGATCACCTCTGCCGCATAAGGTGTCGGTGCCACTATCACATCGCCCATCCCATAACACAGCTTCAACCACTGTTTAAACAGAGGAGCTACCAAATTAGATCCCACAAAGGAATTGCGAAAATCCAGATCCGTAGAATGGCCATGATACACCACGCATTTGCCAGATATGCGAGCTCGCAGAGCCAGCAAGAATGAGCCTGGAAAAATAGTATTGATATGAACCATGTCCCAATCTTCTTTCACATCGATGGTATACTCTACACTGGCCCGAGACAACGCCTCCATCTGATGGTAAATGGCTCGTCCCACACCACTGCGCTCGATCAATTTTTGAGAACCGGAATATAGTAAAATTTTCATGCTACCTATCCTCCTATCCTGTCTTGTCCAACGGATATTTATACCTTTTTTATCCTCTACCATCTCATCAATCCCAACACCTGTACACCTGTCAGATATAACCCTGTACTGTACAGTGCAATGGAAAATGGCTTACACAGAAAAATGATGGTGGCCATCCTCCGAAAACGCATCCGTGTCAACCCTGCCAGATAGCACAAAAAATCATCTGGAGCCACAGGAAAGAAAATAGCGGCCGCAAAGAACTTTTCAAACTTATTGTCCTGCTCCAGCCAGCCTATGTACTTTTCATAGTTTTTGGGACTGATATTTCTCACCAGGGGCGCTCCATAGCGACGGGCCAATAAAAAGGCACACAACGATCCCAAACTGATACCCACATAGCTGTAGACAAAGCCCCACAACGGTCCAAAAATCAGCACACCTGCCAGGCAGCCAATAGCTCCCGGCAGGATAGGGATCACCACCTGCACACCTTAGATCACTGTAAAAATCAGTGGTGCCCATATCCCACAACCACTTAAAAACTGCTCCAACTCTACCTGCGACTGAAATATCCCACGGCGATAACAATACCAGAAAAACCAAGTCATTCCCACCAAGCCTACAATGGTGGCCCCGTTCAGCGCCAGACCGATTCTGCGCTCTCTTGTTATATTCACGCGATCACTCCCTCACATCTACATCCTCTTTCTTTGTTCCAAGTATACCCATTCCTTCTTAATATCCATAAAACAGAATACAAAAGATTTAATTAAGATATTCTGACAATAATGTAATAAAGAAAGAGAGACGACCGCAATTACTCGTTGTCATCTCTCCGCATTTTATGAAATCTGTTATTTATAATGTCTGTTATTCGATGTAGGGGATCTTCGCAGCCTCACACCAGATCTTGATCTTCTCCCCCACATCGGTGACACCGCTTAGATCTATGCCCAACAGATCGGTGGTATCTTCAAACCACCAATACGTTTCCTGCAACCGATATGGCTCCTGCGGACTGCCGATCACAAAATATTTTCTTGGAACGATATGCAACTCTCTGATCCAATCCCAGTCACTGCTGACCAGCAAGAAAGAATTTTCGATATACGTATTCACCTTATCGGCAAAGGTTAGCATCATCGGAATATCCATCACTCGTTTGCCGTTATGATTGGGAGCCGAGGGAAGTATGGCAATACTAAAGCCGATACGCTCGGTATCTTCTATGATTTTCTCCCCATCTGCTGTCAAATAAAACAGTTCATACCAATAGGACCCTTCCTCCTGCATCATATAGGGATCATATCGGAACAAGTACTCGTTTCCCTTCCAGCTGCATAGATAATATGTCCGCAGCCATGAATGAGAACTGGTCACCTCATCCGAAAAGAGGACCTTTCCCTGGGCATCCAACACCGCAAACATACCCGCTCCATTCCCATCAAACAGAGACCAATCAAAGATCACCTGCTCTGGCTGACCATCATGGGTCAAATCGGCTTCCCAACGGGTGGAGTTTGCCGTGATCTGAGGAGACGTACTTCCCACTTGATAGGAATCCATGTATCCAAGGTATTTCTGCCAAAATTCCTGATTCTTTGCTTCCTGATCTACTTGGGGGATCCCTTCTTTCTCACACCTGTCCTCTAATTTCTTACGCACATCATCCATGGAAGGACTCTCTTTCGTCGGTCTTTCTTCATAAGTAAGTATGGCATAATTTTCGTACTGGCGATAAGGCTCCTCTGGGCTACCCAGTACAAACATACCATTTTCACTGTCACGGATCGCCTCTCCTAACCAATCTTCATCGGTAGATACTAACAGGTGACTTTTCTCCATATATAGATTGAGCATGTAGACAAAGTCTACCATGGCATGAATGTCCATCTCCCAGCCCTTATGGAATTCTCGAATCTCCTCACCAGGTCCCACAGGGAAAGAAACACTCTTTTGATCCACCACGTTCCAGTAGGAACTTTGATCTCCTGTCAGGCTATGATCCCCTTCATTCAATTCCAACAATTCATAGCCATACTCTCCCATACCAGTCCAGAGACCGGGTTGGTATTCTAACAGATAGTCACGTCCTTTCCACTGGCACAGATAATAGTTGACCCATCCCACATGAGCGGTCGCTGGCAT
>JAFYLG010000230.1 GCA_017537225.1 Lachnospiraceae bacterium | reverse complement strand
TTATTTTAAGAAACCGTTGATGATCTGCTCCTCGGCCTCTTCCTCGGTCAGGCCCAGAGTCATCAGCTTGATGATCTGCTCGCCGGCGATCTTACCAATAGCTGCCTCGTGGATCAGGGCTGCGTCGATATCGTTGGCCTCCAGTTGAGGGATGGCCAGGATGCGTGCTTTACCCATGATGATGGCGTCACACTCTGTGTGACCGGTACAGGGCGCATTGCCCACGATCTTGGAATCAAACTTCTGATAAGACTCATCCTGCGCTACGGAACGGGATACTACATCAGCATTGGCTCCAGCACCTTCTAAGCGAACCACGTAGTCACTATAGGCCTCCTGCTTACCATGGGTCAGCAGACGCTCTCTTACCACCAGTTTAGCTCCCGCCTTTAACTCTGCCGTAGTAGTACGATAGGTAGAGTCTACGCCACGAATCTGAACCATCTCCATCTCCAGAGAGCTGTTCTCATCCATGTAGATCTCCGTGCCAGGATTTAAGATACGTTTGCCTTCGCCGTCACCCTCACCATAATGCTTTTCTACATAGCGAACCTTGGCATTCTTACCGATATAGAAACGGTGGATACCATCATGCTGGCTATCCTGGTTGCCGCAGTTGTGGATACCACAGCCGGCCACGATGAATACTTCCGAGTCATCACCCACATAGAAATCGTTATATACCACTTCTTTGATACCGCTCTTGCTCAGCACCACCGGAATGTGAACACTTTCTTTCTTCGTGCCAGGCTTGATATGGATCTCGATACCGCTGCTATCTTCTTTATTGATGATATCAATATTGGCCGTGGTATTGCGGGCAGCGCTCTCTCCGTTGGCACGAATATTGTAGGCGCCCTCAGGGATCACATGAAGGTCTGCTACTTCTTCTAAAATTCTCTTCTGGATCTGATCCATCATATTAGCGTCCCTCCCTGTCAAACATACTGCAGGCGTCTACGGCAGAAGAGGTGCCTAACAATGTAGGCAGGATCTCATCCTTAGGGCCCTGCTTGGCGATGCGGCCATCAGCCAGCACCACGATCTCATCGGCGATATTCAAGATACGCTCCTGATGAGAAATGATCAGAATGGAACCGTCGGTCTTTTCGCGCATACGTTCAAATACACGGATCAGATTCTGGAAGCTCCACAGATCGATACCGGCTTCCGGCTCATCAAACACGGACATCTTGGTACCGCGAGCCATTACAGTAGCGATCTCAATGCGCTTTAACTCACCACCGGACAGGCTGGCATTCACTTCACGATTGATATAATCCTTGGCGCACAGTCCTACCTCGGACAGATACTGGCAGGCATCGGCAGGGGCCATCTTTTTCTTGGCAGCCAGACGAATCAGATCCAGCACCTGAATACCCTTAAAGCGGACAGGCTGCTGGAAAGCGAAGCTGATGCCTAAATTGGCACGCTCAGTAATGCTCATGTCAGTGATATCGGTACCATTAAAGTAGATCTTACCGGAAGTAGGCTTCTCAATACCGGCGATCAACTTGGCCAGAGTAGACTTGCCGCCTCCGTTGGGTCCGGTGATCACGACGAATTTGTGATCGTCAATGGTTAAGTTTAAGTTGTGGATGATCTCCTTCTGGCCTTGAGCGACCTCTACGCCAAAGGAAACATTTTCTAGTGTAAGCATGGTTCTTCTCCTGCGAAATCAAATGTAATACGTCTATGATAGCACTCTCGCAGGAAAATGCAATGCTTTTGTAGAAAAGTATTGCGGTCACGCCAAAACGACATGACCGCAATCATTTTTTCTTATTTCAACGAAATACATCTATTCTTCATCGAAATCTTCTTTCTTCTTTCTCGGCAGCGAAATCTTTGGCAAGGCCAGCTTCCAATCTTTTTTCGTTTTTCCTACAGAGTCCTTGCCCTCCACCCTGTCCTTTGTGGCAACAAGAATATTCTTCGCAAATCCGCTCTCTCCCACCACATCCGCGGTCTCTACCTGGACATTTTTCTCCTCATCGGCCACGCGGCGACGAATACTTTCCTCCATCTCCTTCAGATCCGGCTTTTCCTCATGGATCACCGCAAAGGATACGGTGACACGGAACAGATCGCCGTCCAGATACACCCGGAAGGTACCGTCCATCAGCTCGGTCATATCTTTTGCAATGGACAAACCCAAACCACTGCCTTCGGTGGTACGGGATACATCGCCACGAATAAAGCGCTCGGTCAGCTCCTCGGCCTTGATATTCAAGGGAGCGTTGGATACGTTCTTCATGACAAAGAACACGCGGCCAATCTTTTCAAAAACCTCCACATAGACACGGGTACCGGGCATAGAGTATTTCTCTGCATTGCGGTAGAGGTTCTCCAGGATGCGCCATACATGACGACCATCGGCCAGAATGTAGGCCGGAGTTTCCTGAATGTTAGTCACCAGCTTCAGTTGAGCGTCAGCAAATCGGTCGCTAAACTCGCCGGTAGTCTGATTGATCAGCTCCACAAAATCGATCTTCTCACGGCTTACCTGCAACGTTCCGGAGCTGGCTTTGGAAGCCTCCACCAGATCCTCCGTCAAGGTCTTTAAGCGCTGAGACTTCTGATCCAGCACCTGGATATAGCCCTGGATCTTAGGATCCTGGATGTGCTCTCTCTTTAAGAGATCCACATAGTTAATGATGGAGGTCAGAGGAGTCTTGATGTCGTGGGACACATTGGTGATCAGCTCGGTCTTCATACGCTCGTTTTTCAAGGATTCCCCTACGGCATGCTGCAGGCCGCCGCCGATCTGGTTGATCTCCCTGGCCAGATTCTTTTCCTCACCGGTCAGTTCTTCCAAAGACAGCTTGTGACCCAGCTTACCGCTGGCGATTTTGGTGACTCCCTGCCGGATTCGCTTGCGCTGAATTGCCTTTCGGATCAGACAAGCACCCACAAACACATTGAGTACCAGCATCAACAACAATGCCATCTCACCATATCCAAAATAAAACGTCTTAGCACCATGTACACACAGCATAGTATTGATCAACGCATATACCAGAAATAGAACCGCTGTCTTCCAAGTCACATCCTTATTTTCCATAAACGTGTTCCAGGTAGTACGAACCTTACATCCCCATCCTCGCAATATACGGATGCACCAACGAAACGGCTTCATACACCAGCGAATCAGAATAGCACATACACTGTTTTTCAGGAAAGAATGTGCCTTTAGGCGACGAATCAGGCCGTACAAGCCCCACCACAACATCAGATAGGCCAGGATCAACAAAGCCACTGCGATTCCGCCCAGTATCCACTGCTGTACATCTGCCGCCATATCACCACGCCACAACTCAGGCAAGCCTTCTGTTGCTAATAGCATAACAGCATACACACCCACACCCAGCAATACGATTCCGGCAAAGCCAAACTCTGTGGGGATGCGGTCATACAAGTTCAAGTGAATGGTCCCATCACCGTCTCTGCGGCCACACAGAGGGATCATCCAGATCATACCGATGAATACCAACAGGACACTGATAGCCGCAGTTTTTACCGATGAGAGGAACTGACTACGGGAAGTCTGATACGTGATAGCTTCCTGTTGATATGTGTCTGCATAGGTGCCCAAATCGTCCACATCAATACCAAAGTGAATGGACATCGTATCATAATCACCTCGTTCAAACCAACTTTGCGTCCATTGTGCAGGAAAAACACGGGCATCATCCGGCATGTCACTCTGAATTCGATGACTTACACAATCGTAGGTATAGGACATATCCCAGGTATCTACAGAATGAAGAAACTGACCATGCTGAGCCGTATGAGAATCCTGGTATGTCACAACCGTATTACCCTGCGATAAGTAAATTGTATAACTCAGATTTCCAGCTTGCTTCAGTTCATGACACAGCTGATAATACCGCTGTAGATAAAAGTAGAGAAATTCCTCCAAAGAATTTTGCAAATACCCCCAAGAGAGGTTTTGACTGGCTCGTCGGTTTTCCAGCCTCTCATAAATTTCCTGACGCAATTTATCTTGCTCCTGATAAATCAGTTCTAGTTCCTGATCCTCATATCTTTCCACATTGACAGTAACGCTTTCCACCGTTTCCGCTACAGATGCAGAAGCTTCTTCTGTTTCTTTGGCAGTCGTCTCTGTTTCCTGTTCCTGTTCCTCGCCAGCACCCAAAATCCGGCTCAAAATCTCTGCTTCTCTCTGTTCTAACCCCTCACAATGGTTATACCAAATCTGTATGATTTCAGGAGATATAGAGGGTTCCCCGGTAACCAACTTCGGCAGGTTTTCGCACAGTCGAATCAATTCTCGCAAACTCATTTGATCTAACTCTGCTTCCATGGGAATTCGACCCGCCTTCAGGATTTCTGTGACATCCTCTTTCTGTGCTTGGGCAATGGCCTCATCGATCCGCTTTTGACGTTCTTCCCATACATTAGAGCCCAAATCTACCGTCGCATCTTCGCGATTCATTAGTGACCAAAGCACACGAACACGAACATTTTGTTCATATCTTGCCTGAGCCGCCTCGGTATCGCTGTGAAAATAGTCGTAATCTTCTTCATCCATGATGTCCTCAAATACATAGATTCCGTAGTTACGGCCCTCCGAAACCAACTCTTCCATGGTATAGGTGATAATCGTACCGTCTTCCCGCTGTACCACCAATGCCGGTCGATCCAAATTCAATGTACCGTTCTCTTCCAGAATACTCCTTAAGTCCATATATTCAATGACATCACCAATATCATTGACCATATGCCAAGCCAAAGTATCGCTGTCACGATATTCTTTATCCTGCAGCCAGTCATCCATGTCGATATTCCGCGCATCGGTATTCAATGCCAACGTTAATAACCGCACACCACAAAATGCCACTACCGCCATCCCTACCGTGATCATCAGCGTAGCAATAGTCTTTTGTATTTTCAGGCTGTATTTCTTCTTTTCCGCTTTTGGCTTCTCAGCTCTTACTTCCTCATTTTTTACTTCTTCGATTCTCGTATCTTCCATCATAATTTCTCCACTTTATAACCCAGACCCCAGACCACCTTCAAATAGCGGGGGTTCTTGGGATCGATCTCGATCTTCTCACGGATATGTCGGATATGTACCGCTACGGTGTTTTCTACGCCGATGGCCTCTTCGTTCCAGATATTTTCATAGATCTGCTCGATAGAAAAGACCCTGCCGGCATTGATCACCAGAAAACGGAGGATATTATACTCCATGGGAGTCAGCTTTACCGGCTCCCCGTCTACGGTCACACTTTTCTCATCGTCGTTGATGCACAGATCTCCCGTGCGAAATACGGTATCACTGTCCATATTGATGGTGCCCAGCTGGGTATAACGACGCAACTGAGAACGAACGCGGGCCACCAGCTCCAGGGGATTAAAGGGCTTGGTCACATAGTCATCGGCACCGATATTCAGTCCCAATATCTTATCCACATCCTCCGACTTGGCCGACAGGATAATAATGGGGATGGCGCTGTACTCACGGATCTTCATGGTAGCGCGGATGCCATCCAATTTGGGCATCATCACATCGATGATCATCAGGTGGATATCATTTTTCTTCAATGCCTCGATGGCTTCAATGCCGTCATAGGCTTTGATGATACGGTAACCTTCCTGGGACAGATAGATCTCTATGGCTTCTACGATTTCTTTATCGTCATCACAAACTAACACATTATACATCATTCATCACCTCGCTCCTCCATTATACGGAATGTGTATATGGGTGTCAAATCATGCTACGTTCAAGACGTCTCTTTTGGTTATGAAAAAATGACACTTTTCATTTTCTGATTTCATTATAAAAAAAGAGTTGGAAAATCCAGCGTAGAAAAAATGAAGATTTTCTTAAGATGGGCTGATTTTGATTTTTATATTTTCCTTGGAATTGACATAGAATCTTTCGCTGACAGACTTCTTCCATATTTCTCCCGAAAATTGTGTTATTATCAGAAACAAATGGAGTTGTATTGCTCCTTATTGTTTCATTGTTAGAAATTATATGATTTCTTTTCCAGAATTATTTGGACTATTTCTATTGCAATTTTCATATTTCTATGATATACTTTGAGTACAAATTTATCGTGTGCCGGTCTTTCTTATTGCAAACAAAAACAGGAGGCACTGTTTCATTCCCTCCTGTTGCGATTTATACATATTTCAAAACCAGTGGTTCTCCCACCATTACTCTTCGCTATACTTTAAGATATCCGAGACTTCGCACTCTAATACAGAACACATCCTGGCCAATACATCCACACTGATCAGTGCCACTTCGTTCTTGATGTATCGATTGAGCTGTGTTCTCTGCATTTCGGCACGCTGAGCAAACTTATTCTTACTCAGTCCCTTTTCTTTCAATTTTTCGTCTAAGCAGATAATGATCTTGCCTTGCTTCATAATAATCACCCATAGATAGTATACTCATACCGATGACTTCTTAGAAGCTGTAAGAAGTATTGTGCAATCTCTTACACAGTGTTACAATAGGGGTATCGAGGAGGTATTGATATATGAATCATTCGTTAGAACGTTTTTCCCAGCGATTAGATCAGTTTTTTCAGTCCCATCACAAACAGTTTTATCCCGAAGACCGTCTTGTGGTGATAGAGTTTTACGACGAGCTGGCCAGTTTATTGGAGGGTGAGGCAGATTTGACCATGACAGATCGGGAGACTTCCATGGACATTACCATCACCGCTGCCAATTTTCTTTCCTCCCATGACTTTCCTGCTTTGCAGGATCTGATCCATGAGGCATCCGTCTTTGATGCCAGGATCCAGGATGGCAGGATCCTTTTTCAACTCCACTTTGATTTCTGGGAATATGTTCCCAACGATTAGGTCCCCCTTATCACTGTATTTGAGGGTGTGCTATCGGTTGAGAACCCTGATTTTTAATAAATTGTACTTGATTTTCTTTTTTTACCATGCTATACTTTAGTTAAGTTAATATCCCGTGAGAGACCAAGAGCTATGGAATGAAACACCAATGTTTGTTTTCCATGCTCTTTTTTTGTGTCTACGGCTTTTCGACGGCTGAATGCGGGATATTTCTTCCTGCGTTCTGCTCATCACAGAACGCAGGCCCCCTCCAAACAGGAACCCACGAAAGGAGAATCCCCCCATGTATGATATTTTGATCATCGGCGCTGGCATCAGCGGAACCTTTTTAGCCCGCGACCTGGCCCGCTACGAACTGAAGATCGCCCTGCTGGACAAAGAGGACGACATTGCCTGCGGTGCTACTATGGCTAACAGTGCCATCGTTCATTCCGGACACGATCCCAAGCCCGGTACCTTAAAAGAGCGTTTCAATGTTCGAGGCAACGAGATGTATGAGGACATTTGCCGTGAGCTGGGTGTGGCATTCTCCCGCTGTTCTGCTCTGGTAGCTGCCACTTCTGCCGAAGAGCAGGCCACTTTGGATGTTCTGCAGCAGCAGGCCATCGACAGAAACGTGCCTGTGACCCGTTTAAACCGTGAAGAGATCGTAGCCAAGGAGCCCCACATCAGCGATATCGTGATCGATGCTCTGGAGTTGCCCAGCACCGGTATCATCACTCCCTGGGAAGTGGCGATTGCCCTGACTGAGGAAGCGGTATTAAACGGTACCGACCTGTATCTGAAGCACTGGGTTACCGGTATTGAGAAGACTGTGATCGACGGTCAGGATGCTTTTCTGGTACATGCCCAGACTCCTGCCGGCCTGACTACTCTGACCACCCGCCGCATCATCAATGCCGCCGGTGTATATGCCGATGATATCTATGCCATGGTATCCGAGGCTCAGAGAGATGCCGCCACCCGCCGTTTCTCCATCACTCCCCGCAAGGGCGAGTACTATGTGGTAGACCACGAGACTAAGCCTCTGGTAGAGCGTATCATCTACCCCGTTCCTTCTGAAAAGGGCAAGGGCGTTTTAGTGGTTCCTACCATCCACAACAACCTGCTGATCGGACCTAACTCCGATTTTAACGACGATAAAGAAGATGTCAGCGTGACTCCCGAGGCTCTGGCCTATGTGCGCCGCGAAATTGCCAAGACCGTTAAGGATATCCCCTTCCACAAGGTGATCCGCAACTTCTCCGGTCTGCGTCCCACCGGTGATACTCACGACTTTGTTATCGAAGAGGCCGCCGATGTGCCCGGTTTCATCCTGGTAGCTGCCATCGAGTCTCCCGGCCTGACCTCTGCCCCCGCCATCTCTGAGTATGTGATCCAGGAGATCCTGGCTCCTCAGATGGATCTGGTGCCCAAGGCTGAGATCCAGCGCCGCAAGCCTTTTATCGCCCTGAAGCACATGTCTCCCGAGCAGTATAACGAGATGATCTCCCAGGATCCTAACTTTGGCCGCATGATCTGCCGCTGTGAGCAGATCACCGAAGGTGAGGTACTGGATGCCATCCATCGTCCTGCCGGTGCCCGTTCCTTAAAGGGCATTAAGAAGCGCTGTCGTCCCGGTATGGGCCATTGTCAGGGTGGTTTCTGCGAACCTCTGGTTACCGAGATCCTGTGCCGTGAACTGGGAGTGACTCCCGAAGAATTGTTACATATCTACCCCGGCGATGAGGAGCGTGCCTGCGGCATTTCCTCTCCCAATCATGTATAAGGAGGTCGCGCATTATGAAACAGTATGATCTGGTCATCATCGGCGGCGGCAGTGCCGGCATGGCAGCTGCCCTGGGTGCTTACAAAAAAGGCATCCGCGACATTCTGATTTTAGAGAGAGACACCGAGCCCGGCGGCATCCTGCTGCAGTGTATCCACAACGGTTTCGGTCTCCACACCTTTGGCGAGGAGCTCAGTGGCCCCGCCTATGCCCAGCGCTTTACCGAACAGGTTCGTGAGCTGGGGATCCATATCGAGACCAGCACCATGGTGCTGCATCTGCACAATGACAAGACCATCGACTATATCAGCAAGACCAGCGGCTATGTACAGATTCAGGCCCGCGCCATCATCCTGGCCATGGGCTGTCGTGAGCGTCCCCGTGGAGCCATCGGTATCCCTGGTACCCGTCCTGTAGGTATCTGGACCGCCGGTACTGCTCAGCGCTATCTGAATCTGGATGGTATCCTGCCCGGCAAAAAGGTATTTATTCTGGGCAGCGGTGACATCGGCCTGATCATGGCCCGGCAGCTGGCCCAGGCGGGCCTGGCGGTGACCATTGTGGAAAAGCGGGACACCTGTGGCGGTA
>JAFYLG010000229.1 GCA_017537225.1 Lachnospiraceae bacterium | reverse complement strand
TGAGTCCTCCGGAGGTCTGACTGTGGCTGGTCATATCCATGGCAAGGATGGTGTATATGCGGCCTCCCTGTTGGTAGAGATGGTAGCCAAGACGGGCAAGAGTCTGTCTGAATTGATGCATGAGATCTCCCGGGAATATGGTGGAAGCCATATGGAAGAGCGTGCTTACTCTCTTCCGGAAGATGTGAAGGAGTCTCTGCAGCATCGCTTGTTTGTAGAAAAAGAGATCCCTCCTATGTGGCCGTATCCTGTGGAACGGGTTTCTTACATGGACGGCTGCAAGATCTATCTGGAGAATGGTGGCTGGCTCAGTGCCAGATTCTCCGGTACGGAACCCCTTCTGCGTATCTTCTGTGAGATGCCCACCCAGAAAGAAACGCAGGAGCTGTGCGATAGTATGGCAAAATATTTTCAGATCTAGAAGAGAAAACGAGAGATCCAATGATATGAATAGGATAAGCCGTACTGGATGGAAAAGGATTTCATCCTGTACGGCTTTTTGCGTAAAAACAGAAGAAGAATATGAAAAGAAAAGTATATTTTCATGGAAAAAGCAGAATTTTCTACTAGCATTCTTTATACAAAATAGATAAAATAAAAATGAAAACCTATCTTTTTTGTAAAGGTTATACAAAAAGAAATAAAGGGGGAGATATCATGAAGAAACGATTGTTATCCATGCTGTTGACATTCGCAATGGTATTGCAGATGGTGTCGGGGGTTTCCTTGGCCGCCGGTTATCCTGTTCCCACCATTGGCGCACAGGATGCCATCAGTAAGGTGGAAGCCGGGATCCCGGTAAGTGTTTCCCACCGTGCTGCGTGGAGAAATGGCCCGGAGTGTTCCCTGATCGCCATCTATGCCTCCATTGCCATGGGTATTGACGTGGCAGAGCTGGACGTAAAGGTGACTTCTGACGGTGTGCCGATTTTGATGCACGATACCGATATCAGCAGAACCACCACTGGCAGTGGCAATGTAGAGAATATGACCTGGGAACAGCTGAAGGAATATCCTGCAGAGGATGGCCAGGGAAGCGGCAACCAGCCGTATAAGCTGACAGAGGCAGACGTGGCTCTGTTAAAGAGTCTGCCCAATTACGTGGAGCATTGCGGTGAGCCTGTGGTAGGTGGTACCATGCCCACCACCCGTCTGGATGATGCCATCGACCTGATCAAGATGTATGGCCCCAAGACCATGATCAACTGGGACCATTGTATGTCCGAACGTCGTTTCCTGCCCAGTTACATCATGTTCCGTGAGACTGGTATGCTGGATAATGTGTTCTTCAAGAACTCTAACAGTGCCAGCACTCAGCTGTCCTGGTACCAGAAGGCTGCGGATGCCTGGAATGCAAAGTATCCGGAAGATACCATTACTGCCGCAGAGGTAAATGAGAGCATCAACTATGTTTACATTGCCAATGCTCCCAGCGAGCTGTCCAAGATGAAGGGACATCTGGATGCCGGTGTGAACTTTGTTATGGTAGAGATCTGTATCGGTGATGATACAGAAGATGCCGGATACCTGGCGACCGTAGAGCCTTGGTGTCTGGAACATGGTGTAGCCATGTTTGTGAATACCATGTGGTCTGGTCTGTGTTCTACCAAGGCCGATACCGAGACTACTTGGGTTGAGATGCTGGATCGTGGCTATGTGGCCATCCAGACAGACCAGGCCAGCGAACTGGCTGTATATATGGATGCTTATAATAGCACTAGAAGTGCTTCTTCTGTGATCCAGGCAGAGCATTTCCATAACTTTAACTATGATGATTACGGTCTGTTTGTAGCTGAATCTGCCGATGCTAACCTGAATAAGAAGGTAGAGGGCGTAGAGTCCGGCGACTGGATGGAATACCGTAATATTTCCTTTGATGGCAGTGAAGTGATGCTGAACCTGAACATGAAGGGTCAGGCCGTGGGCGTGCTGACTGTCTATATCGATGAGATCAAGGCAGAGAACCAGATTGCACAGATCGAGTTTGGTGCAACCTCCGGATATCAGCTGGCCAGTGCTCAGCTGCAGAGTGCAGTGGCTGCCGGCAATCATACCTTATATTTGCAGGTAAGTGGTGCAGCCAATACCGATCTGGTATCTATCGACAGCTTCCAGTTCATCAGTTCCGATGCGTTTGCAGAGAATACTGAGATCGACGATGTTGTGGTAGAGACTGAAGTGGGCGTAGCACCGGTTCTGCCCAGCCATGTAAATGTGACAGTCAATGCAGGTGCTGAGAATGAATCCAGCTATGGCTTAGAGGTTCGTTGGGAGCAGGTAGCTGCCAGTGCATATGCGGTCGAAGGCAGTTTTGCCGTGCTGGGTTATGTTCCCGTACTGAGCAAATACATTGAGGCGACTGTAAATGTAACAGCAGGCAGTGTGATCACTCCCGGTGTGACAGAAGATGGTCTGGTGCTGTGGCTGGATGCCTCCGAAGGCGTGACTGCTTCCAGCGCTGCCGTATCTTCCTGGACTTCCAAGGTAGGTGGCTCCAATGCTATTACCGCAACTCTTAAGGCAGGAAGCCCTACGCTGCAGACCAATGCTTCCGGTGGTAAAGCTGGTATCTATTTCGACGGCAATGATGCCTTTGATATCACCATGCCGGAAGATTTCTGGAACAGTAACGGAGAAGACGCTAACTATACTGTCTTGATGTTCACTTCCTCCGAACAGAATCTGACCTTTACCAGTGGAACTGCTACTGGTGTACATGGCAGCAGTGCCAGTGCTCAGGAAAACAGTGTAATGTATTTCGGAGAGTTTGCAGACTGGGGAAGCGCACACTTTGGCGTAGCTCAGGGACAGGTCAACTGGCGTTTTGGTAGTGGTACTTCCAACGACCGTGGCGATACCTACATTCGTCCTGCCAGCCTGAGCAGTGCCTTTACTGCTACTGCTGTACGTAAGCAGGGTATCACCGACACCCTGTTCATTGATGGAAAACTGATCTATACCGGTTCTGCTGATCGTGCGACTACTGCCAATGTTTCCGATTCCGGTTGGATCGGCATGGGTAAGAACACTAAGTATTATCAGGGTACCATTTGTGAGATCCTGATCTACGATCGTGCGCTGACCGATGAGGAGATCCTGGCCATCCAGGCGGCTATGGCAGAGAAATATGCCGACACCATCTCTTCTGTGGCAGATGTGACCGCAGAGTGTGAAGTGGGCTCCGCTCCCGTTCTGCCCGCTACCGTAGAGGTAACTTACGCCAGTGGTAAAACCGCACAGATGGGCGTGACCTGGGAGAAGATCAATCCTAACAATTATGTGGCTGAGGGTACCTTCGAAGTGAAGGGTACATTGGCTGGCGGCGAAGAGGCAACTGCAAAAGTTACCGTTAAGGCTGTCGAGACTAAGCCTTCTGTTACCGGTCAGATTCCTACCGAGGGCATGATGTTCTGGCTGAACTCTGCTTACGGAGTTACTGCCGACACCAATGGTAAGATCTCTGAATGGAAGTCCAAAGTAGGCGATGCGAAGGCTGTGTATAAAAAGGGCGACACCAGTATCCAGACAGATGCCGTAGCCGGACAGCCCGCTGTTGTGTTCGATGGCAATGAAGACGTTCTGCAGATGACACTGGCGAGCAATGCGTTCAATGGTCTGGAAGCAGCGACCGTGATCGTATATGCCAAGTCTAAGCAGAATGTAGTAAGCCACCAGAGTGGCAATTTGGGATATAATGTACAGAGAAATACGCTGTTTACCGTAGATGAGACTTCCGCTGGCTGGGGCTCTGTCTATGTAGGCGTTTATAAGGATGCACTGTCCGCCAGATTTGGTACAGGCACTTCCGGTGACAATGGTTACTATGCAAATCGCACAGCACCGGTAGAGGATTATTCTGCCACCGTAGTTCGTTGGACTGGATCGGATATGGCGTATGATATTGATGTAGATGGTGCAGATGTAGGAACCGGAACCTCCAAGGCCGCCAAGACGGCAAACAATAAGAATGTAGTATATCTGGGAACCGGTAAGCAGAACACCTATTGGAACGGTGAAGTATGTGAGATCATCTTCTATGATCGCGCGCTGACCGATGACGAGCTGGCCAATGTTTACAAGTATTTGGAAGATACCTATGAGAAGAAGGACACTACCGTGACCGAAAACGGCATGCTGCTGTGGCTGGATGCTTCGGATGAAACCACCCTGACCGTAAATGGTGATGGCAAGGTTACTTCCTGGAAGTCTAAGGTGGGCACCTATGTAGCCAATAAGAAGGGCAACAAGGATGCTGCTGTTCTGACTCCCAACATGGCACAGATCAATGGCAAGAATGCCCTGACCTTTGATGGTGGTGATGTGTATGAGATCAAGATGGATGTGTTCAATGGTCTGACCGAAGCAACCATCATTGCCTACACCGCATCCCGTACCTATTGGAATTATAATTCCAGCAAGACCTTTGAGTGGAACGTACAGAGAGGCGACCTGTTCACTGTAAATGAAAAGGATACCGGATGGGCTAAGGTTTATCTGGGAGTCTTTGCAGATGCTGTGGCAGCCCGCCTTGGTACCGGTACCGCCAATGACAATGGTTTCCGCCAGAAACGAGAAGCTACCACCGAGTTTACTACCACTGCAGTGCGTTGGACCGGCGGCAGCACCAAGACTTACGATGTAGAAGTAAATGGAGAAGCGTTTGGTACCCAGGCAGCCTTGGGCGGAACCACCAAGAATAACAAGGATATCGTTTACCTGGGCGCCGGCGATGACAACGTATGCTGGAAGGGTGACCTGTGTGAACTGCTGATCTTTAACCGTGCTTTGACGGATGAAGAGCTTGAGTCCATTTACAACTATCTGGATGAGAAGTACACCGTAAAGGAAGAAGCAGAAGAAGATAAGACCGTTGCTACCGATGGTTTGGCACTGTGGCTGGATGCTTCTGAGACAGATACTCTGACCACCCAGGATGGAAAGGTATCCCAATGGGATTCTAAGGTGGCATATCAGGGTAACACGATCAGTGCATCTGTATCCGGTACCAGCAGTATGCCCGAACTGACAGCCAATGCTGTTGGTAGCGCAGATGGCGTGAAGTTTGACGGCAGCAGCGATTATCTGAATATCAATATGCCCGACGGCTTCTGGAATAAGAACGATGCAGAGTACACTGTGATCATGTACGTATCTTCCAAGAATACCACCAAGGGTGCCAGCACTACCGGTGGCAGCACCAGAAATGCACAGTTTAACAACGTGATGTGGTTTGGTGAAAGTGGTGATTGGGGCAGCGTATATTTCAATGCCAGCCAGAATGAGATCAACTGGAGATTCGGCAGTGGCGTTGCCCAGGATTATGGTACAACGTATGTAAGACCTTCCAATATCGGAGAAGATTACACTGCTACGGTGATCCGTAAGGACGGCACAGCAGACACTGTATTGGTAGATGGAGAACAGGTTTACAGCGGCACTGCCAAGTCTGCCAATTCCAAGAATAACAAGAATACCGATGGTTGGATCGGTCGTGGTAAGAACGAAAATGGTGCGACCTACTTCCAGGGTACCATTTGTGAGATCCTGATTTATGATCGCGCTCTGACCGATGCTGAGATCGCCAGCATCAACAATTATCTGGAAGACAAGTACGATCCTGAAAATTATAAGGGCGTTACCGGTATTTACCTGAAAGAAGAAGGCCAGCAGATCACTCTGTATAAGGAAGAAGAACATACTTTGACTGCTTCCGTGATCCCTGCCGATGCCGACAATACCGGTTTGACCTACTCCAGCAGCAATGCTACTGTGGCAACCGTAGATGTCAATGGTAAGATCGTTGCGGTAGGTTGGGGCTATGCGACCATCACGGTTGCTACCGTAGAGGGTGATCATCGTGCGACCTGCACCGTATTCGTAGATAAGACCGATTCTGATAAGATCTGGCAGAACATTCAGGATATTCTGGAGTGGGCAGATAAGCAGGACGAGACCGAATACTGGAACTGGGATGAGACTCTTGGCGAAGCCATTGAGACCTTTGAAGAAAGTGGTCTCAACGCCGGCAGCAGTGCTTCTGACCTGCAGGCACAGTACGATGCTCTGAAGGAGGCCATGAAGGAATTGCTCAATCCTGTAGAGTATGACTTTGCTGAGGGAGACCAGGGGCAGGTGGCAGAGTATACCAATGCCGAGGATATGCAGTTCAATATCCTTCCTGACAGCCAGTATCTGATCAGTGTACAGGTAAATGGTAACACACTGGGCGAAGACGACTACGATGTTACCAGCTCTTACGATGATCCTTATTACAGAGCAAGAACAGCCAGTGCCATGGTGATCACGTTGAAGGGTTCTTATCTGAGTACATTGGCTCAGGGTGAACACACACTTCGAGTGGTATTTGCAGACGAAAGTGCACCTGTGGATATTGCGTTCCGTGTAGTCTGCAGCCATTTGGCCAAGAGCAATGTAAATCAGATTAAAGAAACCTGTACAGCTCCCGGATATAGCGGTGATCTGGTTTGTAAGATCGCATCTTGCGGACATAGAGAACAGGGACATACTACGGCACCTTTAGGCCACAATTATGTGGATGGTGTCTGCACCAGATGTCACGAAAAGACAGCCAGTGCCGTCATCAGTGCACCTACTGGTGATCTGGCACATCCCGGTCGCTGGATCGCAGCTCTGTGCCTGACCGGTGGCATGATCGCAGCTCTGATAGTTGCCAGAAAAAAAGAAAAGGAATGAGATTCCTTTTCTAGCGTGGATATGTTTCGATAGATTCATACGATAGAAACGAAGAAAAGTGAGGATTTTTCATAAAAATCCTCACTTTTTGTGTGTGGTAATAAAAGACTCATCATGATATACTACATCTGTCAAATCCATGAAAAAAGCTGCTCTCACAGCGGAGAACAGCTTTGGCAAGTCTTTAGTTAAAGTATACCAGATCATCCTTGGGCGGTTGTGCCTGCTCTACATTGGCGGCATACAGAACCGGACCCTCGTCCTGATAGGATTCACAGTACTGCCAACGTAATCTGGCAGTGACCTCCACCCACTGACGACTCTTGATATCCGCAGCATGCTCGTAGTAACACAGGAAGCCGATAAACGCAATGTCATCGGCACAGCAGGTCATGGCATTGCGACCGGGCAGGAAGCTTCCCTTAGGGAAGGCAGGGGTCTTCAATGCGCGGGCCTTGAAGCGAACGACCTTGTTGTCGTAGCGCTCTGGATTGTCCAGAGCACCTACATAGAAGATGCCGAAATCTTCTTCGGCGATCTCAATGATGGGAGCTTCTACATCGTAGGGCAGTTCTTCTTCAAAGTCCTCCAGCTCACCGTTGCCATCTTCAAAAATCACTTCGCAAGGGCGATTGACGGCGCGGATGCTGCGCTTGAACATGGACAGGGGCATTTCTTTGGAAGAGCGGTTGAAGATGACCATATCAGCCAGTGATACCATATCGATGACCAGAGACTTCATGTTATTCAGGTAAAGCTGGAAGGTGGTGGCATCAAAGATGGTGATGATTTGATACATCTCAAAACCGGCCGGCAGCTTCATTTCGGTGAGAGTCTTCATACGCCACATACCGTTGTATTCGATGATGACACGGTCAGGGCGATATTTCTTCTTCATCTCTTTGAAGAAGGCAGGAGTCAGGTCAGATTCGTTTTCCACGGTGACCATGGTAGCTTTTAATTTGGCCAGAACGGCAGGATCATATTCTTCCTCGCCCTCTTCACAGACGATGAGCAGAGTTTTCTCGCCATCGTTAAAGTAGTCCTGCTGCATGGTGAAGTTGACAAATTCAGTCTTGCCGCCCTCTAAAAAGCCGGCGATCAGATAGATCGGAAGACCTTTATTGATCAGCATAGTGATGTTCCTTTCGAATGAAGCAGAGGATTATGCCAGATGGAAGGCCTGCTTCAGCATATCTTCTTTCAGTTCGGAGCCGATGACGCACAGGCGGCCGGTATATTCGGGGCTGCCTTCGCGGATCTCGTACTCGCCGGGGGTCAGGTCAAAGTACAACCAGGTACCTTCGGGAGTGGGCAGCATACCCTTGGCACGCAGAACGGTGCCGTAGATGGTAGTGTCAGCCAGATCCTCCAGGATCTCCTCCAGCTCAGCCTTGTTATACTTGTGAGGAGTCTCCACACCCCAGCTGGTAAATACTTCGTCAGCATGGTGATGATGGTGATGACCGTGCTCGTGATCGTGGCAACCGCAGGAGCAGTGCTCATCATGCTCGTGATGATGATGTTCATGATGCTCATGATGCTCATGGTGGTGGTGCTCGTGATCGTGGCAGCCGCAGGAGCAGTGCTCATCATGCTCGTGATGATGATGTTCATGATGCTCATGATGCTCATGGTGGTGGTGCTCGTGATCGTGGCAGCCGCAGGAGCAGTGCTCATCATGCTCGTGGTGATGATGTTC
>JAFYLG010000228.1 GCA_017537225.1 Lachnospiraceae bacterium | reverse complement strand
TGAAAGTAGTCCTTTGCCGCAGACAGACCCAGTGGCTTTTAAAAATACGATCCACAGGAAGCATCGTCGCTGGTTGGTGGTGTTGTCGATCATGATGGCAGTATTACTTTGTTTGGCCGGGGATCAATTTAGGGATCTCTATTATATGACGGTATCGCCCCGTGGACTGTGGTATAGAGTTATCTATTTGATGGGAGGAGCTGGGGTGACAGCTTTGTTTTTGCAAAGCTTTCTACAGTGGAATCGAGAAAGGATCGCACTGCGTCAAGGGTTAGTGCCGAAAATCCGTGGATATGAAGGATTGGCTACCATAGGAGTCATATCTACTGGACTCATCTATGTGGGGACTGCTGTGCTCAATATCGTGATCAATAAGGGAACCAGCCCGGTGGGATGGATCTTTTTGGCGACGTTGGCCGTGATATTTTTTGTGACGCAGCTGATGCCAAAACTTCTATGTGGCATCGGTCGAATGACCAAGAGAAAGGCCATGCAGCTGGCCAGGAGTTGCAGTGTTGTATCCATTGCGTTGTGTAGTGTGCTGTTTAGTCTGAGTAATAGCTGGACTTACCAAGTGGGGACACGGGTGGATCCTCAGAAGGTTCCTCCTATCATCAGCATGGAAGAATGGAACGGAAATCAGGCTATCATCTGGAACTATACGGAAGAAAAGCTTTTTTCTAAGCTATATTTGTATAATCAATCTGGGGATACGGGTCAAATTCAGTATCAGTTATATATCAGTGATCGGGAGTGGCTCCTGAGGTCCTTTGAACATAGCAGTGCCGGCAGCGGATATACACAGGCGAGGGTAGATTGGGATACTGCGGTGACACCATTGGATCATGACGCGCTGGGACTTACCCGCGCATGGTATTATGAAGGAAAAGAGTATGGAGAGCATCAGTATCATTATTATCTGCAGACAGAACATGCTGCTTTGGGGCTGGAGGTTAGTGAAGAGTTGTCCCAGGAGTGGCTGCAGAAGTTGAGTGAGCGCCTGGGAACTGTGGAAGGGCTTAATTGAGAGGAGTGTGACAGCATGAAAAAGTGGATCCCCAATTTCTTTTATCCCCATGAATTTGCGCAGATTGAAAACTATCTGGAGAATCAGGCGGCGAAGGGCTGGATCCTGGAGCAGGTGGGACTTTATGGGTTTACATTCTGTAAGGATGCTCCTTCTCATCGCAGATATTGTATTGATGTGCCTGTCACAGGGGGAGAGTTCAAAAATCGTGAGGCATATCTGGAAGACTACATTCCGATGTGTCAGGATGCAGGCTGGACATATGTAGGCACCAATGACAGGATCTATATTTTTACGACGGAAGAGGAGACAGCCATCCCTCTCCATACTGATCCGGAAGTGCGTCGCCAGGCCATCGAGCGGGAGTGGAAGCCCAGGATACGAGCATATATTGGATTACTGCTGTTCTTATTGGGAAGTGGGTATTATGATCTTAAAGGGTTGAATGCTCAGTGGTTGCCACGACTGTCACACATAGTAATCGTATCTTTGAGCGTCTTGCATATCCTGATCGATACTGAGTTGGTATGGGCATATTTACGCTGGTCCAAAGGACAAGAACAAAATGCCATGACAGGGGATTGGCGGTATACCGATAATGGATGGCCGGTGAAGGTGCGTATTTTCTTGCATGTCCTGTCGGGAATCGGCATCCTGCTGTGGTTAGGTCTGGATATAGTTGGCTTGGTGCAAGAAGGAGGTTTTGCTGTTGGTGCAAAGGGACTTCTGGAATCTATGGCCAGTTTTCCTGTGATTTATGGCTTGACCATTCTCTTGGTATTTGGGCTCCCGGCTTTATTTTGGAAGAAGGGTTTGGGGCGTGATTTCAGTAGACTAGTCCCTTTCATTATTGCACTCCCTGTGTTGTTGTTATGGATCGGAATCAGCGCAGATGGTTTGGAACGTATCCAATGGGTGGAATCCGGCATGGCAGAGAAGGTGGCATTTTTGAAAGAAGTCCCTATCACCTGTGAAGAATTAGGGCTGACTGGCGCAGATATTACAAATTACAGAAAAGAGCCAGATGGGCCTTATGAGGAAGCGGGCAGTTACACGGTTACTTGGTCAGACGGCAGATATTTGCATTACATTTGTGAGTATTACGAGGAAAAAGATACTGCGGTAAGAATATTCGAAAAGAATGATGAATATGCGCAGCGGACTATGGAGCGAAGCACAGAGAAAGATCTGCGCTATGAATGGATCAGCAAGGAATTGGTGGTAGCTGGTTTTGAAAATGCATCGCTGTATGCGGAGTATCAGAATGATACAGAGCTGATTCGATATGTCTACAATATGCAGAAGGGAAATATTTGTCTGCGCCTGACATATGTGTCCACGGAGAAACTGACGGCGGCACAGTTGCAGGTGATCGCAGAGCAGCTGCCGTGATGAATGGTATGAGAGGCAAAAAATATAGATATAGTCTCTGTTTTTAGAAAACGATAAGGAGGTGGAAAATATGTTGAATTGGACGTTGCGTCCTCGCTTTCTATGTGATATGGTTTCATCAGAATATCTGCAGCGTATGGCCCAGTCGGGCTGGCAGCTGAAAATTCTGGGAAAGAGCTTTCTGTATTTTAAGAAATGTCCGCCGGAGACGATCAACTATGCTGTAGATGTGATGAGCAAGGATCGTCTGGATAGTGCGGATAGTATCCACAGTCCCCGCGTTCAGGAATATCTGGATATGTGCCGAGAGTCTGGATGGGATTTTGTGGACGGAGATGGTGTGTTCTTTGTGTTTTCTACTAAGAAAGAAGCTATCCCCTTGCAGACCGATCCGGAAGGCTACTGGAATTCGATCCAGTCATTGCGCAATCGGCGCACTTTGTGGCAATATGCGTCGGTGGTTTTCTTTGCGGTGATGATGATAGTTTTGTTCGCGATGACAGGCTTATACTCGGTATTGCTTTCTACTACTAATATGATGTTGATCAGCGCATTGGGTGTCTGCTTTTTATGGATGATACTGCTGTGGTTAAGTCAGGCGGTGATCGGACATGTGGCAGAAAAACAATTAAAAGCGGGACAGGTACCTCAGGAAATCGATGACCGTAAATGGGCTTGGATCGATTGCATCAGTACATTGGGGATACTTTTGCTGCTGACAGTAACTATGTGTATAGCACAGCATATACCGATGCTTCCTATGTTGGGACTGGTAGCAGTTTTTTGGCTTTTGTGGACCGTGGGCAAAGATCTGTTGTATCATATGTTTTGGATCCATTTTCAATCCTCTCGTCTGGCAGCTGTTCTTCTGGTGGGATTGACGATGGCATTGCTGGAAGTGGGGGCAGAGATCAGCACGGGGCTTCCCATTGCCTGGGATGTGCCCACCATGGGACCGATCGCCATGCCGGTAAATGAGGATGGCAAGTATCCGTGGGATCCCTATATTACCGGTGAAGATCTGGGATGGCCGGCTCGAAAGGATGGGAAGAGTTACTGGCAGGGAACACAACATGCAGTCCAGTATGACTATAGCACAGGTACACCCTATGCTTTGAATTATAAGCTATTCTATAGCCCCTATGATTTTGCGGTAAATTCTTTCTGCAGAATGGCGGAGCGATATTCTTTGGCAGGACCTGGTGCGATAGAGGCCACTGACTACAGAGAATATAGTATCAAAACCGTGGAGGGAGTGGAGGCTTCCGGTTGGATCACACTGAATAAACACTATTTGCTGCGATACGATCAGTGGGTTCTCCATGTGATGGTAGACGATTGGCTGACCCAGGAACAGTTGGAGATCCTAGCTAATAAGATGAATTATTTTATCGCGGAAACAATGGGAGAATAAAAAGTATGAAAGTGATAGATGTGTATCGCCAGTATTTTGCAGCAGAATGTGTGTACAATACGGTAGAGAGAAAGGGGGCCCTTGTGACGTTGACAGCCACCTCTGACAGTGGTGAGATCAAATACGAAGTGGGTGTCACTTTCTTTCCTCATAAAGATGAGGAAGACTATGCGATTTCTTATGATGCGTGTGCAGTAAAGGTGTTGTATCAGGCATCAGGAAGAAGATCCAAAAAGAGAGAAGCGGAGTTTTTGCCTAATATTCCCACATATGCAGATGAGGCTGCAGCAGAGTTGGGTGGAAAGATCCATTGGGACCGACCTCTGCGGGATGCGCAGTATGCTTGACGTAGGATCCAAAAGAATTTAAAATAGAGATGAAATCAGACAGAAAAAATAAGCGGAGAAAATGATGAGCTATATTACCACTTACACAGGAAAACATTTTGACCCTACCTCTCCGGATATGTCTTTGGTGGATATTCGGGATATCGCCCATGCCTTGTCACTGACCTGCCGGGGCAATGGTCATGTGCAGACTTTCTTTTCCGTGGGACAGCACTGCATCTGGTGTGCCAGGGAGGCACAGGCTCGTGGCTATGACCGTCGAGTGGTGCTGGCCTG
>JAFYLG010000227.1 GCA_017537225.1 Lachnospiraceae bacterium | reverse complement strand
TCCAGATCGTCGATCAGCTTGTCAGCATACTCGGTGATCTTTAACATCCACTGGCTTCTTACACGACGAACTACTTCGCCGCCGCAGCGCTCGCAGCAACCGTTTACTACTTCTTCGTTGGCCAGACCAACCTTACAGGAAGTACACCAGTTGATAGGCATGGAAGACTTGTAAGCCAGACCAGCCTTAAACAGCTTTAAGAAGATCCACTGAGTCCACTTGTAGTAGTTAGGATCGGTGGTATTGATCTCTCTGTCCCAGTCAAAGGAATAGCCCAGAGACTGCAGCTGCTCCTTGAAACGGCCTACGTTGTTAGCAGTAACGATACGGGGATGAATGTGATTCTTGATAGCATAGTTCTCGGTGGGCAGACCAAAAGCGTCCCAACCCATGGGATAGAGAACATTGTAGCCCTGCATTCTACGCTTTCTGGCAACGATGTCCAGAGCGGTGTAGGGACGGGGATGTCCTACATGCAGACCCTGTCCGGAAGGATAAGGGAACTCTACCAAAGGGTAGAACTTAGGCTTGGAATAGTCATTGGTGGCGGCAAATGCCTTTTCGTCCATCCAGATATCCTGCCATTTTTTCTCCAGGTTCTTGGGTTCGTAAGCAATGCTCATGTTAATATTCCTCCTTCGATATGGAAAACCGTCAAAACGGTGCAATTTCCCTTTATAACGCATAAAAGTATTCTACCATATTCAGCGGGTTTGTCAAGCAAGAGACGACGGGAAGTTTCTTACTGTTTTCTTAAACACACAAGAGGCACCCCAAACGGAGTGCCTCTCATAAGATCTTACGATCTCAAATATTCTATTATTCTTCCTCAGCCTTGCTGGCAGCTACGATCTTAGCCTGAACATCGCTGGGAGCCTGCTCGTAACGAGTGAACTCGTACTCGTAGTCACCGGCACCACCGGTCATGGAACGCAGATCGGTACCGTAGCCGTAGATCTCGGACATAGGAACCTCAGCGGTGATGATCTGCTTGCCGCCAGGGATGTGATCCATACCCATTACACGGCCGCGACGCTTGTTCATATCACCCATGATATCGCCTGCGAAAGCATTGGGAACGGTTACCTTAGCGGTAACGATGGGCTCCAGCAGAACGGGAGATGCTTCCATGATACCAGCCTTGAAAGCGTTGATGGTAGCAGTCTTGAATGCCATTTCAGAAGAGTCAACGGGATGGTACTTACCATCGGTCAAAGTACCCTTGATACCTACTACAGGATAACCAGCCAAAGGTCCCTTCAGAACGGACTCAGCCAGACCCTTTTCTACTGCAGGGAAGAAGTTCTTAGGTACGGAACCGCCTACTACTCTCTCAGCAAACTCGTAAGGCTTCTCCAGATCACCGGAGGGCTCCCACTCCATAACAACTACACCGTACTGGCCATGGCCACCGGACTGCTTCTTGTGAGTACCGGTAACGGTAGTCTTTTTGCGGATGGTCTCGCGGAAAGCGATCTTAGGCTTAGCCAGAGTGATCTCTACTTTGTAACGGGCAGCCAGCTTGCTAACAACGATATCCAGCTGCTGATCGCCGATACCGTAGATCAGGGACTGACGGTTCTCAGCATCCTGAACCACCTTCAGAGTCAGATCCTCATCCATCAGCTTAGCCATAGCGGCAGCGATCTTATCTTCATCGCCCTTATTCTTAGCCTTGTAGCTCATGTAGGTGTAAGGCTTAGGAATGTTGGGAGCGTCAAATACCATAGTAGCGCCCTTGGTGGAGATGGTGTCACCGGTAGCCAGGCTGTTAACCTTAGTGATGGCACCGATATCGCCAGCGTGCAGTTCCTTAACCTCGATGGCTTCCTTGCCGCGCAGTACGAACAGCTTAGCCAGCTTTTCTTCTACTTCCTTGCCTACGTTGTAGATCATGGAATCGGCCTTCAGAACACCGGTAACTACCTTGATCAGGGAGTACTTGCCGATGAAAGGATCTACCATGGTCTTCCAAACCTTGGCACTCATATGCTTACCTTCGTCAACAGACAGGAAGGTGTTAATCTCGTTAGTCTCCAGCTCACGGCCGTATACCTTGCGCTGTGCAGGGGATGCGAAGTACTTGACTACGATCTGCATCAGCATCTTGGTACCCTGGTTGTTGATACCGGAACCCATAACTACGGGAATGATGGCACGGTCCTGAACGTGGGCACGCAGAGCACCGGAAACCTCATCGTAAGTGAACTCTTCACCGCCGAAGTACTTATCCATCAGCTCTTCGCTGGTCTCAGCAACTGCCTCGATCAGGGACTCACGAGCGGTAGACAGCTGCTTCTCCAGGTATGCAGGGATATCGCACTCTTCGTACTCGCTGCCTTCGGTAAAACGACGGCCCTTCATCTTAACTACGTTTACGAAACCTACGAACTTCTCGTTCTCACGGATCGGAATGTGGAAAGGAGCGATCTTACGACCGTACTTTTCATTCAGCTGCAGGCTGATCTTACGGAAAGAAGCGTTGTCATCGTCCATACCGGTCACGAAAATGATGGTAGGCAGATTGTACTTCTCACAGTAAGCCATAGCACGCTCGGTACCGGTCTCAACGCCGGCCTTGCCGTTTACTACGATCACTGCTGCGTCAGCGGCACTCAGAGCTTCTTCTACTTCGCCTACGAAGTCCAGATAGCCAGGGGTGTCGATGAAGTTGATCTTGGTGCCTTCAAACAGTACAGGAACCACTGCAGTGCTGATGGAGAACTGTCTCTTTGCCTCTTCCTTATCGAAATCGCTGATGGTATTGCCATCGGCTACCTTGCCCATTCTGTTGGTAACGCCGCTCTGATAAGCCAGAGCCTCTACCAAAGTAGTCTTACCGGAACCACCGTGGCCCAGAACTACTACGTTACGGATTTTGTCGGTTGTGTACACCTGTTGCATAAAACATATCCTCCCTTAGATGAAAATGTATGAAAATTCACAATCTGCAGTCCATCTATGCTTCTTTTTATCAGACTGCCAGTGGTTAATTTACCCTCCCGAATTCTCACATGGATATATTGTACTAAAAAACTTCATATTTGGCAAGCAGTTTATTAAAAATGTCAAACCGATGCTTCACCGTGGTAAAACATTGACTTTGCACTTTTTTTAGGGTAGACTATTTGGGTGAAAATCGCCCCATCGATGCCAAAATTTCGGTTCTATATCACCCTATTTCATCATTGGTTTTCTATTTTGCGGACAAGTTTCAACATAATCCTATTTCCGGCAGTAAAATATCGGGCACTTTACGTACAGAATTATACATAACCACTCTTTAGGCCGTATAATTCCCGAATATATTACGGACTTAATCGAATAAATTCGAATACAAAGCCGTACTTGTATGCATCTCATTACACACAAAACAACAAACATGATCAATTTAGTCCGTAATCATCTCCATTTTTTACGGATCAAACAACATTTCTTTGATAAACAACCGTAAAAACTCGTAAAATTTACGGACCAAAATACCGTTTTTCAAAACTCGACTGTAATTCCAATTTAAGGACGCCCTCTTCCACCACCCGCAGAGGGCAATTATATATCAGGGACAAATCTCTGCTTTCGAAAGGATCTATCATCATGACAACTAGTAACATGACGACCAACAACGCGTCAACCAGCCTCACCACCCCATTGCATGTGGCTTTCATCGGCCTCGGTCTCATCGGCGGCTCCATTGCTAAAGGCTTTCGTCGCCAAAAACTGGATATGCATATTTATGCCTATGCCAGACATCGGGAGATGCTGGAGATCGCCAGAGCTGACGGCACTGTCAATGAGATCTTGGACAGTGTGGACGATGAGCGTCTGCGTCTGTGTGACTATATTTTCCTGTGCACTCCTGTGGCGGATGCCGCCAGATACATGGAGCAGATCAAGCCATTGATGAAGCCTGGCTGCATCCTTACCGATGTAGGCAGCACCAAAACTGAGATCCACCGTGCGGCTCATGCACTGGAACTGGATCACTGTTTTATCGGTGGTCACCCCATGGCCGGCTCTGAAAAGAGTGGTTACGCCTACGCCACGGACCATCTGGTCGAAAACGCCTACTATGTGCTGACTCCCTCTGTCGATGTCCCTGCTTACCAAGTAGAAAAACTGCAGCAGCTTGTCTCCGCCCTGGGATCTATCGTCCTGGTGCTGGATCATGACAAACATGACTATGTGGTAGCTGCCATCAGCCATCTACCCCACATCATCGCCTCCTCCCTTGTCAATCTGGTGCGAGACAGCGATGACGAAAACCACACCATGAAAACAGTAGCAGCCGGCGGTTTTAAGGATATCACCCGTATCGCCTCCGCTTCTCCAGTTATGTGGCAACAAGTCTGCCTGACTAACGGTACCCACATCAGCTCAGTACTGCAGGATTATATCGCCTCTCTCAACAAGACCTTAGCCTCCATCCAGGCCCAGGACGAGGAGCCTCTGTACCAGTTATTTGATGAGGCCAGAGATTATCGGGACTCCATCCCTACTGCTTCCATGGGACCTCTGAAGAAGGACTACTCCATCTACTGCGACATCGTGGACGAGTCCGGTGCCATCGCCACCATCGCCACTATCCTGGCCACCCACCAGATCAATATTAAGAATATCGGCATTATCCACAATCGTGAGTTTGAAGAAGGAGTGCTGAAAGTAGCTTTCTATGATCAAGCTTCAGCCGATGCCGCTGCGGAGTGGCTGACCAGATTCCAGTACAAATTATATAAACGATAACAAAAAGGTGCTATCTCTATCACATCAGAGACAGCACCTTCTTATATTCTATTATATTCTATCATTTTCTATCGTTCGTATTATCATCCCACACAAGAATCCTGAAATCCGTTTAATACATAGATTCTGCCAGACACAGAAGCACCCAAAATGCAATGTAACCATTAGACAATGCAAACGCCCATACATCTACTCCACTGCATTCCCGTTTTACGATGAATTTGGCTAACAAAATAGAACTCAATACTACCGCAATTACGCAAGACACAATAATTCCGATCAATCATCTCACCTCTCTTAAGCATGGAAATTCCGTAATTCTTACATAAGATCATAACACACACCGTCTTATTATGTCAATATAACTGTTCTGTCACCGTTCTATAATCCAATGATAGACTCATCGATCTGATCAAAAGCAATGCGCAATCCTCCATCAAAAATCTCCACTGGTACCTGATCTTGAAAGCTATACACCACGGGCAATTCCACCTGCTCCAGGGGATATACCAGTACACGCTTTTTGTCCGGATCCACCAGCCAATATTCTCTCACACCTGCCTCGGAATATTTACTCAACTTGATAGACATATCCTTGCGTCTGCTGGAAGCTGACAATACTTCAACCACCAAATCCGGCGCTCCGTACACCACGCATCGCTGCACTTTTCCCCGATCACAGACCACAAAAAGATCGGGTTGCACCATATTTCTGTTATCGCAGTTTAACTGTACATCCATAGGGGCCATAAAAATAACGTTCTTATTACCGGTTCTCTTTTCATATAAGGAAAACTGAAGACCAATCTCCAATATAACAAGCTGATGGCTAGCTGTAGGGGCCTCCATATCATAAAATACGCCATCGATCAACTCCAGTCGCCGACGATTCCAAAGTGCATAATAATCTTCCAGCGTATACTCTCCCTGTCTCTTGCCTCTCTCATTTGCAGCCCGACTGAGCACCAGCGCCTCATCTCT
>JAFYLG010000226.1 GCA_017537225.1 Lachnospiraceae bacterium | reverse complement strand
GGTATCTAATTTGACACGCCAGTGGCTGGAGGCCCGCTATATGGGAGAACGGATCGGTATCTCTGCGCTGGAAAATCTAATGGCCATGTATGTGGGGTTGAAATTGTTTGGGATCCTGGGGCTTTTCTTGGGCCCCATGGGGTATCTTCTGATCAAAGAAACAGTAAAAAGAGAGGAAGAGGCGGAGAAATACAGGGACAAATATTGACATTATATGATATACTATAAAGATAAGAGAGGTGAAAACCTAAGTGTACCAAAGAGGAGTAGAGTATGAATCGCAAACATCGTATCTATTGGAAGATATTGCGTCCTATCGGTATTTTATTTGCAAAACTTAAATTTGGTTATACCTATGAAGTAGCTAAAAACCTTCCGGACAACTATATCGTGTTGTCCAATCACACCACAGATTTTGACCCCATCTTTGTGGCTTCCAGTTTCCCTGAGCAGATGTATTATATTGCCAGCGAGCATATCACCCGTTGGAAACGTTTTTATCCGATTTTGAAGCATCTGTTTGAGCCCATCATTCGCCAGAAGGGTACGGTGGCAGCTGCGGCAGTGATCCAGGCGTTGCGCAAGGTGAAAGAAGGCAACAGTGTCTGCATCTTTGCGGAAGGTGTGCGCAGTTGGGATGGTCTGACCGCTCCCATCTTGCCGTCCACCGGCAAGGTGGTAAAAAAAGCAGCTTGTGGTCTGGTGACTTACAAGCTGACCGGAGGCTATTTTGTCAGTCCCAACTGGAGCCGTACCGGCAATGCCCGTCGCGGTCCGATCCATGGCGCACCGGTAGGTGTGTATACTGCCGAGCGGATCGCGGCCATGACCGTGGATGAGGTCAACGAGATCATCTGCCGTGATCTGTATGAGGATGCCTACGCCACTCAGTTGGCAGATCCTAAGCCTTATCGAGGAAAAGATCTGGCTCAGGGGTTAGAGAATCTCTTATTTATCTGTCCTCACTGCGATGGCAGAGATACCTTCCGTTCGCAGGGAGATACTGTGACCTGCCAGAATTGTGGGTACGAGTTGCGCTATGATGCCTATGGTATGCTGACTGGAGGTGATCATGAGACGGTTCGTGATCTGGCGGCCTGGCAGAAAGCAAAGATCCATGAGGATGTGGCAGCAGGAAGGCCCTATACCGTAGCAGAAGGAACCCTGTCTTCTATTAAAAAGCAGCAGGAGACTTTGGTGGCTCAGGGACCTATCGAGATGACTCCCGATACGCTGCGTTGCGGTGAGACGGAGATCGCCTTGACGGATATCGTGGATATGGCGATCACCGGTCGTCACGCCATCGTGTTTATGGCCCGTAAGGTCTATTATGAGATGATCCCGGCAGCAGGATTCAACTCCATTCAGTTCCTGTACTATTATCAGAGTGCAGAAAAGCTTCGTCAGAAAAATACACAGGAGGAATAGTATGGATTTTTCGTCAGCTAATACGGCTCTTTGGAGTCCTGTGATCCAGATCGGTATCATTGCCATGTTGCTGATCATAGCTAATGTATTGCGACGTAAAGTGGCATTAATCCGCAATAGTCTGATGCCCACAGCGGTATTGGCAGGCTTTATTTTGCTGGGGCTTTGTGCCAATGATTTGGTTCCTATCAGTACCAGTTTTTTGGAATCGGTTACCTATCATGCTCTGGCCATTGGTTTTATTGCCATGTCTTTGCGCAAAGAAGAAAAAGCGGAAGGCGAAGCAGCCATGATCGGTTCCAAAAGTGGCGCCCTCATCGTCAGCACCTATCTGGTGCAGGCATTGACAGGTCTGGTGATCTCATTGATTTTAGCTTACACAGTGATGCCGGATCTGTTTAAAGCCAGCGGCATTCTGCTTCCCATGGCCTATGGCCAGGGACCCGGTCAGGCGAACAATGTGGGAAGTACCTATGAGGCGTTGGGGATGATAGGTGGTCGCAGCTTTGGTTTATCTTTGGCGGCTACCGGTTATCTGTGTGCCTGCATCGTGGGTGTTATCTATTTAAATGTATTGAACCGCCGTGGTCAACTGCGCCGCATCAAGGACAAAAATATGATCTCCGGTTCGGTTACCATCGATGTCTTCCAGGATAGTGACGAGATCCCGATTACCGAGTCGGTAGATAAACTCAGTGTGCAGGTGGCATTGGTGGTGATCCTGTATTTTATCACCTATCTGGTGACCTGCGGAATCACGGCATTGTTGGGAAAGGTGGCGCCCGGTTTAGCAGGTACGGTTTCTACACTGTTGTGGGGCTTTAATTTCATCATCGGTTCCGTGATGGGTATGGCGTGCCGGAGTCTGCTGGCTGGCCTTCGTAAGATCAAATGGATGAACCGCCAGTATCAAAATAATTATCTGTTGAGCCGTATTTCTGGTTTGGCCTTTGATGTGATGATCGTCTGCGGTATTGCCAGTATCAATATCAATGATCTCAGTGGATATTGGCTGCCCTTTATTCTGATGGCTGTACTTGGCGGCATCACCACTTTCCACTTCCTGAAATATATGTGTAAGAAGCTGTATCCCGGATACTTCTATGAGGGATTTTTATCCATGTATGGTATGCTGACAGGAACCATCAGTTCCGGTGTACTGTTGCTGCGTGAGATCGATCCCGACATGGAAACACCTGCTTCTAACAACTTGGTTACCGGCAGCTCTTTTGGTATTGTCTTTGGTGCTCCGGTACTGCTGCTGGTAAGCTTTGCAGCTCAGGGGGATGCGGCAGTGTGGATGACCCTGGGATTGGTTATCGTATATTTGGCACTGCTGTTATTGTTCATCTTTAAGGTGGGCAAGAAGAGGAAGAAAAAGTGATCGTCCCATCGCTGAAAAATAGTGATTACATAGTGGTTGAATAGCCACATAGGAATCGTACCATAGAATATCAAAGCCGCCTGCACATCGTGCAGGCGGCTTTTGGTTTGGCATAAGGATCGATTTGAGAAGATGTAAAAAAAGCAAAACGATCAGACGCAAAGTCAGAGTCCTCAGAGCTTATAGCTCCGGGAAGTATCTTATTGAGAAACGGTGAACAATGAATAGAAATATCCTTTCTTCTCCATCAATTCATCAAAACTTCCAAATTCGGCAATGCTGCCGTTTTTCAGGGTCAGGATACGATCGTATCGTTTCAGAAGATTCTCATCCAAAGAGTGGGTCACTACGATGCGGGTCAGATCGGTCAGATCCAGAATGGCATTGGACACCTGGAAAGCGGTCTGGGCATCCAGAGCAGCAGTGGCTTCATCCACCAGCAAGACCTGGGATCTCTTCAGCAGGCTTCGGGCGATGGAGATTCTCTGTTTCTCACCGCCGCTGAGACCGTTGCCGTTTTCACCGCAGAGATAATCTTCG
>JAFYLG010000020.1 GCA_017537225.1 Lachnospiraceae bacterium | reverse complement strand
GGCAGTAAATCGAAAAGGAGATACCTGTCATGGCAACAAAGAAACAACAGGAAGAATACACCTTGGAAAGCGCATTTTCCAAGTTAAATGATATTGTAAAGCAGTTGGACAGTGGTACCCAGAGCCTGGAGGAAGCCTTCGCTTCTTATGCTGAGGGGATGGAGATGATCCGTCTGTGCAATGCGAAGATCGACAAAGTAGAAAAACAGTGTCTGGTAATCAGAGAAAGCGTGGAAGATCATGAGCTTTAAAGAACAGATGAAAGAAAAAGTTGTGCAGATCGAAGCCATCATCGGTCAGTATCTGCCAGAAGAAAAGGGATTTCAGAAGACGATTTTTGAGTCTATGAATTACAGCGTTCAGGTAGGCGGTAAGAGACTGCGCCCTATGATCATGCAGGAGACTTACAAACTGTTTGGCGGTGAGGGCAGCGAGATCGAGCCTTTTATGGCGGCCATCGAGATGATCCACAGTTCCTCTCTGGTTCATGACGATCTGCCTGCTATGGACAATGATGAGTACCGTCGTGGCCAGCTGACCACCTGGAAGAAGTACGGCGAAGATATGGCCATCCTGGCTGGTGATGCCCTGATGATCTTTGCTTTTGAAGTGGCAGCCAAGGCTTTTGGCATGAGTGCTCACCCGGAGCGTGTAGGCCGCGCCATCGAGATCCTGGCTAATAAGACCGGTATCTACGGTATGATCGGTGGTCAGACTGTAGACGTAGAATTGACGGATAAGCCCATGGACGCCGAGCATCTGGACTTTATTTATCGCTTAAAGACCGGAGCCCTGTTGGAAGCTTCCATGATGATCGGTGCTGTACTGGCCGGTGCTTCTGCTGAGGAAGTAGTTGCTGCTGAGCAGATCGCTGATGATGTGGGAGTTGCCTTCCAGATCCAGGACGATATTTTGGATCTGACCAGTACCGCAGAAGTTTTGGGCAAGCCTATCGGCAGTGATGAAAAGAACAATAAGACTACATACGTAACTCTGTTTGGAATGGATGCCGCCAGAGAGCAGGTAGCTGCTCTGTCTAACCGTGCTATCCAGACGATGAAGGGCCTGGGCCAGGGCAATGAGTACCTGGAAGAGCTGTTCATCAGTCTGATCCACAGAGAGAAATAGGAGAAGAAGGCATGAAAGAACGCCTGGACATTATTTTAGTAAACAAAGGACTGGCTACATCCCGGGAAAAAGCCAAGGCCATGATCATGGAAGGCATCGTCTATGTCAATGGTCAGAAAGAGGATAAGGCCGGTACTATGTTTGATATCGAGGCCCCGGTGGAGGTACGTGGACAGACTCTGCGCTACGTGAGCCGCGGCGGTCTCAAACTGGAGAAATCCATGGAACAGTTTGGCCTGGATCTGACAGATCTGGTGTGCATGGACGTGGGAGCTTCCACTGGCGGATTTACCGACTGCATGCTGCAGAACGGCGCCCGGAAGGTCTATGCCATCGATGTAGGCCGTGGTCAGCTGGATTGGAAGCTGCGCAACGATCCTCGGGTAGTCTGCATGGAAAAGACAAACATCCGCTATGTGACCCCGGAGCATATCGACGAAGCGCCTGCATTTGTATCTATCGACGTATCCTTCATTTCCCTGACCAAGGTGCTGGGTCCTGTCAAAGCGTTGCTGCAGGATGACGGCCAGGTCGTATGCCTGGTAAAACCTCAGTTTGAGGCTGGCCGTGAAAAGGTAGGAAAGAAGGGCGTGGTTCGTGAACCAGAGGTTCACGAAGAAGTGATCAACAAGGTCATTGACTGGGCTATCGGATTGGGTTTTGAGATCCTGCATCTGGATTATTCCCCTATCAAGGGACCGGAAGGTAATATCGAGTATCTGCTGCATCTGCAGAATCATGGACAAGAGACAGGATTTACGGAGATCCCCGTAGATGTGGAGACCACTGTAAAGAACGCACACGGAGCATTATGAGAAACTTTTTACTGATTGCCAATGAAGGAAAACCAGCTGCTATGGAAGTGGCAGGTCAGGTTGAAGAATATTTGACCAGACGGGGCTGTATCTGCACT
This sequence comes from Lachnospiraceae bacterium, assembly GCA_017537225.1. GTDB lineage: Bacteria > Bacillota > Clostridia > Lachnospirales > Lachnospiraceae > RGIG7193. Next base: position 617 of record JAFYLG010000020.1, on the reverse strand, counting down.
AGGGAAGTGACCGAAGGGACCCAGTGTGTGCTGGTGTTTGGCGGTGACGGCACTCTGTTGCAGGCGGCCAGAGATTTGCGTGAGCACGATCTGCCGTTCCTTGGTATTAATCTGGGGACTCTTGGTTATTTGGCTGAGGTGGACAAGGATGATGTCTATGAGGCGCTGGAGTTGGTTATTACGGATACGGCTACTTCGGAGCAGCGCATGATGCTTCATGGTCGTGTGTGTCGAGGTGACCAGACCCTTTATGAGGATGTGGCGCTAAATGATATTGCTATCGGCAGTATGGGATTGACAGTACTGCATTTCCGTGTCTATGTTAACGGTCGTTACCTGACCACCTATCAGGGAGATGGTATGGTGGTGGCTACCCCTACCGGCTCTACTGCGTACAGCTTATCAGCCGGCGGGCCTGTGGTCAGCCCCCAGGCATCTATGATGGTGCTGACACCGGTATCGCCTCATACCCTGTTTAGCCGCAGTATCGTGCTGGAGGGGGATTGTCAGATCGAATTGGAGATCCTGCCACATCCGTCCCGTCAGGATGTTGTGGGTTATGTAGGTTTGGATGGCAATCAAGTCATGACTCTGGAACCGGGAGACCGTATTCAGAT
>JAFYLG010000225.1 GCA_017537225.1 Lachnospiraceae bacterium | reverse complement strand
GCTGCAACGTAATGTCCAGATTGTCGCCCCAAATCGTATCGCCTTCCTTGCCGGTATCGATCACATACTGTTTAAATTCTTCGATAGCAGCATGAATCGCTTCTTCATCTTTGAATATCAACTGGAAATCTTCGTCGCCTTTTACTTGGCGGAAGTATTTCTTGATATGACCTTCACTGTAGTTAGTGGTAGTGCCATCGGCATGAGTGATGGTCAGCTGATAGCTGCAACTTAGAGCGGCCAGAGGCTTGTTGTGAACGTTGACATAGTTGGCCATGTTGTTGACTTCGGCATCGACAATAGCCTGTACATTGGGATCCTGGGTGGTAATGATCTTTAAACCGCCGCTGTACAACAACTTTTTAGCTTGAGATTCTGTGTAGCCCAGCTTTGTCTGCAGATCCTTTTGTACCTGACTGATCAGTTCGTCTACAAAGTAAGAGTAGGGGCTGGAAGACTCGATAACAGTAGTGTTTACATTTTGAATACGATCATAAACATTATCCGCAAGTGCCTCATCCCATTCTTCTTTGGAAATCAAACCCTGATCATACATGTCGCGGAGAACCTTGGCACGGCGTTCCGCATTTTTCTCGGGATATCGGATGGGATTTAAACTGTAAGGACTCTGGGTGATGGCTGCAATGGTGGCGCTTTCGGATAAGTTTAGTTCGGAGACATCTTTGCCAAAATAACGCTGGCTGGCGGCCTGCACACCCAGGGTGTTGCTGCCAAGATTGATGGTATTTAGATAATATTCTAGAATGATCTCTTTGCTCAGCTTTTCTTCCAGCTGAAGAGCCAGATACTGTTCCTGGAATTTGCGGATCAGGCGATCTCCGAAGTTGCCTTCTGCACCGCCGTCAAACACGTTGTTTTTGATCAGCTGCTGAGTGATCGTACTGGCACCTTCGCTGAAGCGTCCACGCATTATGCCGAGGATACCGGCACGGAAGATACCTTTGATATCGATGCCCTGATGGGTCCAAAAACGAGAGTCTTCGATGGCGACAAAGGCATCGATCAAATCACGGGGGAGCTCAGAGTAGCTGACCAGCTCACGGTTGGAACCAGCCTGTACCAGAGTCTGGATCAGGTTGCCGTTGCGGTCGTAGATGTTGGTGGCAAAGCCATCAGGAGATACGTCGATATCATCGATATCCGGTGCGTTATCAATGATACCCTGATAAACACCGACACCGAGACTGATGCCAACAGCTCCGGCAAAAATGACGGCCAGAAGCAAAAGCAGTAGAATGGATACTCCCGCTTTGTTTCGTAATTTATTGGATACGGAATTTAATTTGCGTATGCGTTCCGTAGTCCCTCGCTTACTAAAATTCATGAAAAGCCTCCTTGGGGTGAAAAGCAAATACCAATGGACATAGTATCAACTTTTCTACATACTAACAGTATACCAAAAAAATGTGAAGAAATAAAGCTGGAATTATGGGTTGCTTATTAAGTTTCTGTGACTTATAATGGAGGAAACTTAATAGAATCGTAATAAATCTGCAGAAAGAACATATATTATGGTAAGATATGTGGAAAACTGTGGATAGAAGGCGAACTGACACAGGTTTTGCGATAAATCATACTTTCTCCAAAACGTATTTTTTGTATACTGGATTCTATCTGAAAGAGAGGGGGATCCGGTATGCGTGTCAATACCTTATACAGTACAAAAGAAGTCCTGACCGAACAGGGAAAACGGATGGAGCTGCGGTATTATCTGATCCAGGATATTCGGTCCCGGATGAAGTTTGGTTGGAGGCAAATGAGGATGAACGTTGGAGAGAACGAACAAACAGAGGAGCGGATCACTTATGGGATCCGTATCGTAAAAACCGAGAGTGGGCAGGAAGAGCAGGAATGTTTGCCGGGCCTTTCTGACAGGTTGGAGCCGGTGGAACGATTGTTGAAACAGATGATCTACGGACTGGTAACACCTACCACTGCAGCTGCCATCGCAGATGATTGGATAGCGATGGAAACATGATTTTGCGACAAAGGGCCACTATCGTCGATACATAAGAATAAGAGAGAGGAAACTCCATGGCAAAAGATACTGCAAAGAATAAAAAATCAGATACCAAAGGAAAAGAAAACGCCTTAGATATGGCGGCAGGCAATGGCGCCGACGTGGAGAAGAAGCGAGAATTGATCAAAGAGTATCGCACCGTATACTCCGGTGGTGTGGGAGAACTGATCGAAAAGAAGTCCCGCTTCATCGCTACGGTGAAACCGGTAGAGACAGAAGAAGAAGCGGTGGCCTTTATCGAAGAACTGAAGAAAAAGTACTGGGATGCCACTCATAACTGTTCCGCCTTTGTGCTGGGAACTCGCGGTGAAGTGACCCGATGCAGCGATGATGGAGAGCCCAGTGGTACTGCCGGACGTCCCATGCTGGATGTACTCATGGGCGGTGGTGTTCGCAATGTGTGTGTGGTAGTGACCCGATATTTTGGTGGAACCTTGCTGGGTACCGGTGGTCTGGTGCGTGCCTATTCTGCTTCAGTTCAGGAAGGATTAAAGCAGTGCATTCTCATCGATAAAAAGCTGGCCCGCCAGATCAAACTGACCAGTGATTATTCCGATGTGGGCAAGCTGCAGTATCTCATCGCCGGCAGAGGATACACTACACTGAACAGCGAATTTACCGATCATGTGGAGATCACGGTGCTGGTGCCGGTGGATGATCAGAGAGCCTTTGAAAAACAGATCACCGAAGCTACAGCAGGCCGAACGGGTTGGGAAGCCATGGACGAGACTTATTATGCGGTGGCAGAGGGAGAGATCTTGCTGTTTGACCATTAAAAGAGTCTCAGACGTTAACAGAATACGAGAGGATAGGGAGCATGCAGAGTGATCTGTGTGCTTCTTTTTGGTTTTGATGATGTGAGGTGGGAGTGTATATCCATGGCACGCGCTCTTGCTCATGCGACGCGCAACGGTGAAAACGCGTCTGCCATCGATCTTCCACCCCTGAGCTTCATACTGTTTTCTGGCTTTAAATCCGAATTATTTCTTGACATAATCATCCTACAAGTGTAAGATAAAAATAGATAGACTACAAGTGTAGGATAAAATTTGATCACATGAAAACCTGATGAAGGGAGGGGGGCTTATGATAATACAGAAAAAGAAGATCAGCCGGTATCTGACTATAGTGGTGGTGCTTTTGGTGGGGCTGATGGT
>JAFYLG010000224.1 GCA_017537225.1 Lachnospiraceae bacterium | reverse complement strand
CCGCTTGCAGAAACTTCACATATTCATAGGGATCCTCCATGGGCTCCAAACCAATTTCATCAGCGATCTCCCCAGTATCTGCGTCAATTTATCGCTTCGAATGGCCGCCTCCTCAGCCACATGTTGCTCAAACAGCTCTTTCGTCATCCATACGATTTGTTTACCGCAAACACCATCTCACCGTATCCTTCCAAAAAGCAATACATGATACTGCCTTCATAACCGATGGGCTTGGCACTGATGGGATAACAAAAATACTCCGGCTGATTATCACACTGTTCCAAACACAACAGAGAAAGGTCTATGCCCATATTCATAAATCGATGATATTCCATTGTAGCTACCTCCCATCTTACCTGCAGTATATAAAAATATTATATCACAAACATACAAGAAAGTCAGCCGATCTTCTAAGAATCAGATGACTTTCTTTCACACACTTATTTTGTTCTTTTTCTAAGATACAACAGAATTGTACCTACTACTTCCAATCCATACAAAATAACAAAAGCGGTCTGGATCACATTATATCTCTGCAGTCCTACATGCCATTGGTCCTGCGTAATGGTACGAATAGGAAGCCGATCCTGACCACGGCCTGGATCAATATATACCACACTCTGGTTACGCTTTATATACGTGACAATTGTATTTCCATCTAGATCCATCAGTACTGCACGCAAAGCGTCTTCCTCACTGATCACATTACCATATTGATCATAATAAGTGATCTCATCCCCTTGTCCTGAACGCTGTACCGGCTCCACCGCTGTCATACCATCGATATATTGATGATATTCATAAGGGATATCCTGTTCCATATATTCTACAAAACTTTCATAATCATAGAAATCAGTAGAATCGCTCAGCTCTGATACACTCCACTTTGTCATTACCAAAAACTGGAATACACCCGTAGCCAATAGTACCAACAGTAAACGGAACGCATATTGTATTTTTCTCTTGTGAAGTGACCAATATCTCTCTTCTTTTTTTGCATCCAGGCTATATATACCTTTTCTTAACCAGTGGGCATTGAGAAAATAACAGCACACACCCACTACCAGTAATGATATCAGACCATATCCCAGTCCCTGCACCAGCCATGTCTGTGCCGACAATCCCATATAAGTGTCGTAAGCGAATATCACCAGCGGTAAAGAAAATCCAAACAAAACTACTGTCAATCCGATGGACAATTCTGCCATTCGAATCACCGTATATTTGAATTCGCCCGTTTCACGAATGGTCACCAGACTTTCATCGGATACCGCTAAAAAGGCTCCGTTGACAAAGATGGCCTGACAAACCACACTGACCAGATAGAAAATAACTCCTACCAAAAAACCGATATAAGCTCGCAAAAATCCAAAGTTACCGATCATGGCAGCAATCAAGCCAACCACAGAAAGTCCCATGGCGATAAAGCTTCGATTCTTATATTGGGATAGGCTAACAGTTAAGATCCGTTGACGTTGCTTTTCGGCCTTTGATGAGGCAGGCCAGGATATTCCTTCGACTTCGTTCGACTCTGTACGCTGCGAATCTCCTGTTTCCTGTCTGTCGACAAACCATGCGGTGCGTTGAGCTGCAGATTTGCGCTCACCACGCAACAGTTCATCACAAGTCACACCAAAAATCTCCGCAATTACCGGAATCACCGATAAATCAGGAGCACCGTCGTCTCTCTCCCAGCGACTTACCGTCTTATCCGAGACATTTATTTTTTCCGCCAATTCCTTTTGGGTCATACCGTTTGCTTTTCTCAGGGCAGCGATAAAACCGCCAATTGTTTTTCTTTCCATGCTGTAGCTCCTCCTGTGGTCCTGCGTAATCATTATCGCATTGTTGTTTTCTGCCCTGATTCTACGATATTGAGGATGAAATTCACACTCAACAGACTTAGAATCACTCTCGAATCACGAGAATTGAATCATTTTCTGTCGATTTCCAATGTTTTCTCGTCTTTACTATTCGAAATATTAAAAAGCTACCGCTTCGCAGCATAATACACACACCTGTGCATCACACTACGATACTGTATCTCATCCTGATGCTCCTGCCGCACCATACCACATTTTTCCATCACACGAATGCTGGCAATATTTTCTTCAAAGGCTCCTGCCTTTACCTCTGTATAGCCTTTGCAAAATAAATCAGCAATCGCCGCCTTCAGCGCCTCTGTCATGTATCCTTGTCCATGATATCGTGTATGGATCACATAGCCCACTTCGATACTGCCATCTTTTTGCTCTGTGTCGTTGATCCAGCCGATCAAAGAATCTCCAAGGCAAATGGCAACCACATAGTGATCGTCTCCTTGTGAAAGCTCCATCAGCCTACGAAACAGATTGACGGCATCTTCCTCCGTAGGAAAATCCGGCAGTATATAGGTTTGTTTTACGGTGGGATCCGTCAAAATCTCGATAACTGATGTCTGATCTTTTTGCAGAAAAGGGCGACCTGTTATGCGCTTCGTTTCAAAATATGTCATATTCCTATCCTCATATAATAACTTCTGAGTAAAAAATCTCCAGCCGCTTTTCAGCGACTGGAGATCCTATCATGCATTCAATAAAGATCAGCCAAAGAAATCCATCAGCTGTGCATAGAAAATGATGGCCATAACCACGGGTACAACGTACTTGAAGCAGAAAGCATAATACTTCTTGGCAGCAAATTTCTTACCACCAGCTTCGCACTCGTCCTTGACTACGTCGATTTTCCAAACCCAACCGATCAGGACACTCATGATAAAGGCGCCCACAGGCATCAATACACCTTCGGAGATCAAATCGTACAGATCCAGCCAACAGTCATTCCACATAGCAAATCCAGGACCCTTGTAAGCAATGCCCAGCATCTCATAGGGTGCCTTCATAAATGCGCCACCAGAACCCAGGGCATCCAGTGCTACGGGCAGACCTACTACGAAGATCAGCACAGAATAGATGCAGGAAATCTTTTTACGATCAGGAGTCTTACCCTTGCTGATGGCATGATCGATCTGGAAGGTGGTAACTACTTCCAAAATGGAAATAGAGGAAGTCAAGGCTGCAATAAATACCAGGAAGTAGAACATAAAGCCTACGAAGTTACCGAAGGAACCCATATTTTCAAATACGGTCTGCATAGACACAAACAGCAGTCCGGGGCCCTTGGTATACTCTACATTGAAAGCTGCACAGGCAGGCATAACAGCCATACCGGCCAGCAGAGCAATAATGGTATCTGCAAGAGGAATGATCAGCGCATTCTTCTGCAGATTTTCCTGCTTGGACAGGTAAGAACCATAAGTCATCATACAGCCCATACCTAAGGACAGGGAGAAGAACATCTGTCCTGCCGCTGTCTTAAACACCTCAAAGAATCCGATCTCAGGGTCAGAGAACACAGAAAAATCCGGTGAAAACATGAACTTGTAACCGTCAATGGCACCAGGCTGACAAGCTACATAGATGATGACAAACAGCAGAATGAAGAACAATGCCGGCATAGCCACGGAAGAAAACTTCTCAATACCCTTTTCTACACCGCCCATAACGATCAGCATGGTAAGCGCCATGAAAACCAGATAGCAGAACAAAATTCCGCCGTAATCATACAGCATAAATCCAAAGAACCCCGTTCCCTGACCGGCAAAGCCGTCCACGCCAAACAGCTGCAGCAGGTAACCCAGCATATAGCGCATAACCATACCGCCCAGTACACTGTAAAATGACAGAATCAAAAATCCGGCCAGCAGTCCGATGAATCCCATCCAGGCGTATTTCTTGGAAAATGACAGATAAGCGCCCATAACGCCTTTACCTGTCTTACGGCCGATAGCCAGCTCACCCAGCATAACTACCACACCAACCAGCACAACCAGGGCCAGATAGATCACCAAAAAGGCAAATCCACCAGTCATTCCCATCTTATAAGGGAATCCCCAGATGTTTCCCAGACCTACTGCCGAGCCGACAGCAGCCATCACGAAACCAAAATTCGAAGCCCATTGACCTCTTTTGTACTCCATAGTACTCACTCTCCTTAACACATTTTTGCGCTTTAAACGGACGCAGTGTCTTTATCATAATAATACTTTTGTCCAGAGTTTGCAACCTTTATTTTTACTAATCTTCGGTCACATATACCATATCTCCAAGATGATAGATCTCGATGGAACACTCTTGTAAATGTCTCTTCTGTAATAACCAACCACTAAATTTCGAAGAATTATATCCAAAGGTCTCATCGATCACTTCAAAGCCACTATTTTCAAACTCTGAAATAAAATCCTGCAGGGACATCTTACGGCCGGAAAATCTCCCTTCATTTGCCAAAATATCCATCGTGTAGACATAGCAAAAATCCCAATCCACCTTCTGAAACTCCACATGGCCATCCGGTTGTCCATAAGGCTCAGTGGTTTTGGTCATTCCAGACTGTGTACGCATGATCAGCGTGTCACCGTTTACTTCAAATCCGATCACTCTCATATCATGCAAGCTATAAGGAACATGTACATTGGGACGAATGGTTCGTTTCATACGATACCTCCTTTATGAAACATAGCAAGAGTCACTTTCATCACTGATCCATCACAATAATCAATTCACTATATTTCCTTATCAATTTTCGTGAAATGAACCTACTCTTGCAAACAAATCCGGCATCTTCGCTGTAAATTCTTTGCCGGACAAATAAGAAAGATCGCCACTCATCTTAGGTAAAGTCAGTTTCCAGGCATGAAGCAGCTGATAATTAAATCCGAAGTTTTTCTTACAGATATCATTGGTCTTGCGATCACCATACTTATAATCACCCAGGATAGGATGACCGATGGAAGCCAGATGAGCGCGGATCTGATGAGAACGACCGGTAACGAGACGAACCTTCAACAGTGTTACTACCTGTGTCATGGTATTTCCTTCTAATCTGCCGTACTGCAAAGGCGTATACCAGGTCTCGATAGGCAGGCTGCCAGGGACTTCCTTCTCATGGATCTGTACCACATTTTTATCTTCATCTTTATAAAGATATCCTTTAATGTGGCAGCCTTCTGCAATGCGGCCTTTCACCACACAAAGATAGTCTTTATGCAAAGAACGATCCTTCAATACAGCAGACATCCCCTGCAAACCAGCCATAGACTTGCCTACGATCAGCAGGCCACTGGTATTTCGGTCCAAGCGATTACATACGGAGGGATGGAAACGGCGATAACTTTCTTCTGTCAGTTCTCCCTTATCCCGCAAATATGCAAGCACGTGCTCTACCGCAGACACATCCGTCTTTTCCGCCTTCTGAGAAAGCATTCCTACAGGTTTGTTTAATAAAAGAATATTCTCATCTTCATAGACGATCCACTCCTTGCGTAACGCAGAGATCTGTGGTTCATTTCCCATTCTTCTGGATTGAGAAGTCATCTTCTTTTCTGAGGTCGCCATAGCGTCTGGTTTGCTTCCAGCCACTTCATCCAGACCCTTGCCAGCAAACTTTTCTAAGGTTTCATCGGAGAAAAACAGTTTCACTTCGTCTCCTGCCACCAGTTTCTCAGAGCCCTCACACTTTTTGCCGTTGAGGGTAATGTTCTTTTTTCTCATCATTTTATACAAAAAACTCTTAGGAGCCTGAGCCAGATAGCGTCCCAGATATTTGTCCAGACGTTGCCCTGCTTCGTGGCTTTCGATCACTAACAATTTCATTGCCGAATCTCCTTCTATTTATCGGATCGTTTTACATCTTTTCCCAATTACCATCTTAAAATCGATCCCATATACATCTATATATGTATACTTTAAATCAGTGTATCACATTTTTTCCTGTTTTCATAGTTTTCCTGTAAAAAAAGACGCAAAAACCATTGACAAACCGTTTTTACCCGAGTATAGTCTATCCTCGAAAGATAGAGGCGCAGTATGCATTAGTAACATCCATTACGGTACGGAAATATCGGATGTGAAAGGGCCCGCTGCCGAAATCTGCCGCCAGGTTTCCGCCTGCTGCAGGTTGGTATACGACAAAAGATGCCGTGTACTGTCACTGGATACAGTGGAGAGCTATCCCGCATATGATTTTTCTGTGCCATGGCTCTTTTTCGCCATGGCACTTTCTTTTTATTCACAAAAATATTCTAAAGCGAGGTAACACAAATGAAATCCAACAAAACCCGCATGATGCCGATCCTGGTACTGTTTCTCATCCTGTTCGGTGTTGCTATCTTCACATCTGTCAGTGCCGGCGCAGATGTTAATCCCTTTATCGGCACTTTCTGGTCCCTGATCCCTCCTTTGGTAGCAATTGTTCTAGCATTGATCACCAAAGAGGTGTACAGTTCCCTTTTTGCCGGTATTGTAGTAGGTGCACTGTTAGCCCAAAACTTTCAGCTGATGCCTACCCTCGACAGTCTGGTACAGGATGGTATGATCACCGCCGTGTCTGATACTGCCGGTATTTTTGTCTTCCTGGTAATTTTGGGTGCTGTAGTAGCCCTTATCAATGATACTGGTGCGTCCGCTGCTTTTGGCCGTTGGGCTCAGACTCATATCAAAAGCCGTACCGGTGCTATGATCGCCACCTTCGTATTAGGTGTCCTGATCTTTATCGATGACTATTTCAACTGTCTGACCGTGGGAAGCGTTATGAGCCCCATCACTGACCGTCAGAAGATCTCCCGCACCAAGCTGGCTTATCTGATCGATGCCACTGCTGCTCCTGTATGCATGATCGCTCCCATCTCCTCCTGGGCTGCCGCTGTATCTGAGTATACCTCCGATGTGACTACCGCCTCTGGTGAGACTATTTCCAGTCTGGCCCTGTTTTGTAAGGCCATCCCTTACAACTTCTACTCTTTGCTGACCTTTGTCTTCATTATCGCACTGGTTCTTATGAATGTAGATTTTGGTCCCATGAAGCAGCATGCCGCCGATGCTCTGGCCGGCAATCTGCACATGCTGCAGAATCATCATGTATTGGATGCTAACGATTCTTCCACCAAAAAGAATGCTGGCTCCAACGCTAAACTGATCGATTTACTGCTTCCTATTTTTACCCTGATTGTTCTATCTGTATTTGCTTTGATCTATGTGGGCGGTTTCTTTGAAGTAGGTGGCGAATATTTCCATGATTTCGTAGGTGCTTTTGGTAATACCGATTCCACCGTTGCTCTGCCTATGGGCAGCCTGGCTGCTTTAATCTTGATCATGGCTTATCTGCTGGCTCGCAAACTTATCTCCTTCACTGGTGCCATGAACAGCATCGGCAAGGGTTTTACCTCCATGGTTCCTGCTATTTTGATCCTGACCATGGCTACTTCTCTGAAAAACATGACTGGTCTGTTGGAATCTGATTTCTTTGTAAAGAATGCTCTGGCAAATGCCGGCGCACTGACCAACTTCCTGCCTGCTATTTTCTTCCTGGTAGCCTGCGGTATCGCTTTTGCTACCGGTACTTCTTGGGGTACCTTCGGCATCCTGATCCCTATCGTGCTGTCTGTATTCTCCTCTGGCAGCGAGCTGATGATCATCGGTATGTCCGCCTGTCTGGCCGGTGCAGTTTGCGGTGACCACTGTTCTCCTATTTCTGACACTACGATCATGTCCTCGGCCGGTGCTCAGTGTGACCATGTGGAACATGTATCTACTCAGTTGCCTTACGCTCTGACTGTAGCTGCCATCTCCTTTGTGACCTATCTGTTTACTGCTTTCGTACAGAACTGGATGATCGCACTGCCCTTCGGTATCGTATTAACAGTTGGCACCCTGTTTGTCATCAAAAAAGTACAAAAGTAAATACTTACAAAAGACTGAAATTGTTTCAGCAACTGAAAAAGCATTGGTACGATAATCCCTCGCACCAATGCTCTTTTTATATCATAATTTCATAACCTAACATTTTGAAACAGATACACTGTCATCTACAGACTTTTCGACCACAGGTCTTCTGGCCATCATCATAAACCGATGGATCCGTCCCTCCACTGATCCATTGCTCTCAATCACCCTCTGAATCACCATCAACTGAGGCAGACAGTCATCTACTGAAAATCCTGGAAACTCCCACTCAATGATCCGGGCAAACCATACCAGGGCACCCACATCATAAAAACGAATGGGACGAAATGCCTCCTGGCCATCTATGATCTCAAATCCTGCCTGACAAAACTTATCCCTGGTCACATCCAGGTATTGTTCCGGAAAAGGCAGCGCCACTG
>JAFYLG010000223.1 GCA_017537225.1 Lachnospiraceae bacterium | reverse complement strand
GTAGCAGATCTGGCTGGTACCATGAGAGCCAAGTTCTTAAGTAAAAAGTAAGCTTTTAAAATTGATATTTTCGATAAACAATAATCCCTCGCGAGGCACGGTCGACAATGACCTCAACGCCCCACGGGGGATATTGTTTTTCTATCATTTGGTTTTTATCAGTTCGCTTTCATTCAATCATGCTACGCATTAGAGATCATATCCTATTGGCTCAATAACGTCTGCACATAGTCCCAATCTACTGGCTCTGATAAATAATATTCTTCTGTTACTCCTACCTGATATCGAAACACTTCCATACGTTGGTCATACAGCAACACGAAAAAGTATCCTGGATTATCATATTGAATGGACAACTTATGACGAGATTTCTCTTCTCCATAGCTTCCACTAAGGCGACGAGCCTGTATCTGCGACAAATATTCATACAACATTGTTTCTGTCTCTAAAGCCGAAACTGGTTCGCCCTGATCCATTCGAACATGTACAAATTTGAGTTTTTCACTCTCCGTTCCCTGGAAAATCACATCCGTCGCGGTCCCACAATAATAGGACAACGGAAAGATTCCATAACTGGCAAATAATAGGATAGCTGCACACATGATCACGACCAGTCCCAGCTGTCGTTTTGGCGCATCCATCACCTGCCCCAATCGGTATCGCATAGCACGACCAGTGGCAGACAAACAGGTGGTAAATCCTCGATCATCTCCCGTTGTCTTTAACAGCAACTGGGCATACTGCTTCTTCTTTGCGTCTTCTGCATCCAGCAATACCGTTTCGTCACAGCTAAGCTCTACATCCTCGGAGCATCGTCTAACTGCCATCCACATCAGAGGATTAAACCAACACATGGCGGTGCAAAACACCAAGAAAAATTTTGTCCAGCTGTCTTCTCTGCCAATGTGGATTACCTCATGCTGAAAAATCATAGTCAGTTCTTCTTCGCTGTAGGAGCGCTTAGGCATAACCATAACAGTGGTAAGCCGCATCAATCCCACCGCCAAAGGGGTATTGATCCGTTCTGACTGCATCATCGGAATAAATCTATGAGACTGAGCATCCGGTTTGACAAGTCTGGCATTCACTTGAGCCTCTCCCCAAAGACGCAACATGGTCGCATCTGTCACTGGCTCTGATGACTCTAACAGCCACTTTCTAAATCTAAGATGAGCAATACCTTTCCATCCCAACACCACTGCAAATCCTGCCAGCCAAATCCCTGCTAACAATGTTCCAGGAATGTCTGGAAGAGAAATCACCATCCAAGGTTTTCCCAAGTGCAAAGGCAATATTGCAAACGCATACAAATAGTTTGGTATGATCCAAAGAACAGCACAAACACGAGAGCTAAAATATCTGCGTAGATATGGAATTGCGATCATTAGTACCGCATAATACACACCGATGTGAAGAAAAATTCCCAGAAACCGATATAGCATATCCAGTAGCGTCTCATATCTTTTCTGAGGAAGGAGCATCAACAGCAGGATTCCTATATACATAGGTAACAGATACGAGGGCAAATACGGGCGATAACGAGGAGATCCCTTCTTATTCCCTCCCGTTTTCCTTTCATCTCTAGCGACCACATAGATGTCAATCGATAACCCCACAGCAAACCATACTGCTAAAACAAGACGCCATACCATTACAGCATCCCCCTCTCCAACAGTTCCCTAAGCTCAGCAATATCTTCCTTGGTCAAACCGCTGTCGCAGAGGGCCGTGGCAAAGGCGGACAAACTGCCACCACATACCTTATCGAAAAAACGCTTACTCTGGGAAGCCTGGTACTCCTGCTGACTGATCAAAGGGATATACTGAGCACTGCGCCCTACCTTCTCGATCTGCAGAAATCCCTTGTCTGCCAAACGGGTCAGCAAAGTCAGCAGAGTAGTCAGGGCGATCTCATAGGTATCTTTTAAGTGTTCTTCAATATCCTTGCGTGTCACAGGGACAGGACAGGCCCATACTGCCTGCATGACTTCCAGTTCGGAGTCCGGTAATTTTTTAATTTCTTTCTTCATACAATTCCTCCTTTCCTTCCAATGTCAATCCTTGATTTCCAGTAAACCGTACAGATACTCCCAGTCTAGGGGTTCTGCAAAGTAATATTGCTTTTTAACTCTTCTATTTTCATCAAAACGAACCTCCATCATTTGGTCCAATAACCTAACCGTTACGCGGGGATTGTCATAACGAAGCTCGATTCGTTCTTCTCCTCCAGCATACGAATTTGTCAGCTGATATACCTGTTGTTCATTGAGATATTGCCGAAGCGATTTTTCTACTGCATCCTCCACCAGAATCATATCCTTTGTCCTATCCGTTTCGACATACGACAACTGATACGGATTATTCTTATAGTAAATGGCATCCCCTGCGCTCATGGCATCATAAGACATGGTGACCATACCATAGCAAAAAATCGTCCCGAAAACACAAATACCTGCCACAATACTTCCCACGTGACGCTTAGAAGATCCCAAAGCACTTTCCAGTCGGTAACGCATAGAAGCTCCCGATGACGACAAACATGTGGTAAATCCTCTGTCATCTCCTGCTGTTTGCAGCAACAGATACGCATACTGCTTTTTGGTGTCCATATCCGCATCCAGTAATACTGTTTCATCGCAGCTTCGCTCAAAATCCGTGGCACACTGTTTCATGGCGATCCACATCAGTGGATTAAACCAACACATGGCAGTGCAAAACACTAAAAGGAATTTATTGCCGTTGTCTTCTCGCCCAATATGAACCAATTCATGGCGAAAAATCAATCGATATTCATCCTCTGTATAACTCTTTTGGGGCAATACCATATAGATACTGTTTCTCCACAAGCCTATTGTCAGAGGCGTTGTAATGCACTCTGACTGAACCAACGGAATACGAAAACGATCTGTCTTATATCCTTTCCACACCTGTGCCACCATCTGTTCCTCTTCCCACAAACGCAATACCAGAGGATCTTTCACCGGCACAGATGCTTTTAAAATCCACTCACGAAAGCGCAGATGTGAAATCACCTTCCACAGCAAAACTGACGCAAAGCCAATTCCCCAAATCACACACAGCCATTTAAAAGAGAGCTGCGGCAAATGGATAACCAGCCAAGGCCGAGGCAATCCCGTGTAATAGGAATACATAATAATATAGAGCACAGTAGGGACCGTCCATAGTAAAGCACATACCCTGGCACTGATTTTCTTTCGCACTATTGGCATCACCAGCAATAATACCGCATGATATAAACTGACATGCAAAAATATACTGAACACTTCCAAAAAACGTTTTGTAAGAAAATCTGCATCTTTGTTTGACAAAGGCCAGAATAATATCAACGTACAGGCATATATTGGTAATCGATATGGAGAAATAATAGCTGGATATCGAGACCTTTCTTCATAAGGGAAACCGCCGTTCTTTTCTTTTTTATTCTGTGTATGTATCAAAACAGAAAATACACTTCCTATGATAAATGCAATCAAAAACGGATATGAGTACTGTTCCATCATTATGCCCCCTCTCTTTCCGTACATACCATTACACAAACAACCATCTCTTAATGTAGCCAGAATATTTTCTACATTTGTAGTATATTTATATTCTACACTTGTAGAGTGTTATTTGTCAATCACTAATACCTTATTTTTCTTGATTTTGAGCCCATGAAAAAGCACATCCCCTGCGGAGCGTTAAGGTCATAATCGACCATGCCCCGCAGGGGATGTGCTTTTCATACTCTATTCACAATAAAAACAATTTCTTAATGGTGGAACAGACGAATGCCGGTAAATGCCATTACCATATCGTACTTGTCGCAGGTCTCGATCACATTGTCATCTCTTACGGAACCACCGGGCTCAGCGATGTATTTTACACCACTCTTGGCAGCACGGTCGATGTTGTCACCAAAGGGGAAGAAGGCATCGGAGCCCAGAGCCACATCGGTCATCTGATCCAACCAGGCACGCTTCTCTTCCTTGGTAAATACAGCGGGCTTCTCGGAAAATACGGCTTCCCAACGACCGTCAGCCAGTACATCCATGTAATCATCGCCAATGTATACGTCGATGGCATTGTCTCTGTCCGCTCTCTTGATACCGGCCTTGAAGGGCAGATTCAGCACCTGGGGAGCCTGACGCAGCCACCAGTTGTCAGCCTTCTGACCAGCCAGTCTGGTGCAGTGTACGCGGGACTGCTGACCGGCACCGATACCGATGGCCTGGCCGTCCTTTACGTAGCATACGGAGTTGGACTGAGTGTACTTCAGGGTGATCAGGGAGATCATCAGATCTCTCTTGGCAGCTTCGGTCATATCCTTGTTGGCAGTTACGATGTTATTCAACAGCTCGGTGTTGATGTCCAGCTCGTTGCGGCCCTGCTCAAATACGATACCAAATACCTGCTTGCGCTCGATGGCTTCGGGTACGTAGTCGGGATCGATCTGGATCACGTTGTAGTTGCCGTTCTTTTTAGCCTTCAGGATCTCCAGAGCCTCAGGCTCGAAGCCAGGAGCGATCACACCGTCAGAAACCTCTCTCTTGATCATCAAAGCGGTATCTACATCACATACATCGGACAGAGCGATGAAATCGCCGAAGGAAGACATACGGTCAGCGCCTCTGGCTCTGGCATATGCGCTAGCCAGGGGAGACAGCTCGCCCATGTCATCTACCCAGTAGATCTTTCTCAGAGTCTCATTCAGAGGCAGACCTACGGCAGCACCGGCAGGGGATACATGCTTAAAGGAAGTAGCTGCAGGCAGGCCGGTAGCCTTCTTCAGCTCTTTTACCAGCTGCCAGCCATTGAAAGCGTCCATAAAGTTGATATAACCGGGACGACCGGACAGTACCTGGATGGGCAGATCCTTACCCTCGTTCATGAAGATACGGGAAGGCTTCTGATTGGGGTTGCAGCCATATTTTAACTGTAATTCGTTCATTTTCTTTCCTCCTTAGTTACCCTCGTGCTTGTTTACGATACGAGTCTCGTAGGTACCGTCAGCAATGTTGATAAAGCGAACAAACAGGGATACCTTGTTCTCCTGGTTCAGGTTCTTCCAGATATCAGCGGTGAACTCATCGATATCGTTGGGGATGCTGATCCACTTAGGCTCGCCTTCAAAGCTGGGCAGAGGATTGGCATCGTGCATATAGGTGTGGATGAAACGCCCCTCACCGGCAATGGGTTTCTCATAAGCGTAGGTATAACGCAGGCAGGACTCAGGGTTGCCATTGTTGCTCTTTAAGATGGACATGGCATAGTTGAACTTGCCGCCCTCGATGTGCATCACACCAGAAATTCGAGGAGTGTAGTTAGGGCCATCGGGCTCAAACTCACGGCAGCGCAAGCTCTGCTCAAAAGTCATCTGCTTGTCCATGCCCTCGTAGATGGTATCGGTCTGATCACCGTTGGTCACGATAGTCTTGTTACCCAGCACGCGAACAGGAGCATAGATGATCAGGCTGGGATCTACCAGCTTGGAAGGATCGTAAGCCTGAGTGCGGATACCCTCGCCTTCGGTCACAAACACACGGTTGCGGCTGTTTTCGCTGCGGCCCATGATAAAGTAAGCGGTCACAGCCTTGGTACCGTCAGCACTGCGGCCGATCACGATACCTCTGCCGGGATAAGAATTGGTTGCCAGTTCCTGATACAGGGAACGCATTTCCATAATAATGTCCTCCTTAAGGGGTGTAGTTTGTCTTTGGTTTCTTTCCGCCGGATACCTCAGCCGTGTCTTATGTCTTCATGCAGCAAATCTCATTTTTATTATTTCCTGCTGCCTAAAAAATAAAAAAGACCATCTGGGTACCACAAATAACGGTGCCCAGGCGGTCGGCTTTTCTAGTCAAAACGTGCTCCCTGTGGTGAACTCCACGATCCGCCAGTCGCACGCTACTCTCTTACTATAGGGGATTTTTGAATGTTTTGCAAGTGATTTTTGGCAGGTTTTGTATTTTCGGCATATCGAACATTTTCTGCATTATTTAAAAGATATCTCCCATAAACCTGCTGGTAATTCTATCTAGAAAATATCAATCTCTTTGCAAAAGAACTTTTATCATTCCAAACATTTGTTCTTGATTTTACGATCAACTTGTGCTAGAATTAATCTACATGATCCCATATCAGCCCATTTTGCTATCACAGTCAAGATATATAATATATTTAACCGGGCAGCTGGAGGACGTGCTTTTCATCCGCTCTGAGGCCACAGAAAGGATGATGCTTATGAGTACATACGAGGAATTCATGATAATCCTGACAGTAGCACTGTTGATTGTTGCAATTCTTAGTCTGAAAAATAAGGAGTAGCCGTCTGACCCTGGAAAGTTGAACGGTTACCCCTTAACCTAGTAATTTGCCAGAGTGGGTGAAGTGCACTCACCCTTCCAGCTGTCCTGTTAAGTATATTATAACGTGGCCCATCATCACTGTCAATAAGAACCAGAATCATTTCTCCTTATTTTTCTCTCCTTCTTTTGTAAAAGTATACTTTCCCCTAATATTGTGATATACTAAGAATAACTTCTATCCAGGAAGGAGAACTCACTATGATCCGTATCCTCATCGCCGGCATCCCCGCCGATACATTAAAATATGTTGCCGCTGTCACCGCCTCCGGTATGGAACCCATCGTTTCCCTGGACATTCCAGATGAGGCCACTTTGGCCCAGTACGACGGACTGATCCTGCCCGGTGGTGCCGATGTGGATCCCACCCGCTACGGTCAGTCTATCAATGGTTCCAAAGGCATCAATCCCGAATTGGATGACAAACAGTTTGCCATCCTGGATCTCTTTGCCCGCGCTGGCAAGCCTATTCTGGGCATCTGCAAAGGCCATCAGGTCATCAACGTTCACTTTGGCGGCAGCCTGATCCAGCACATTCCCCAGTTCGGCCGTCACCAGTGGGTCACCGAAGACAAGGTCCATATGACCACTGCCACCGCCGACAGTTGGCTGGCTCAGTATTACGGTACTGATTTTGCCACCAACAGCGCCCACCACCAGGCCGTAGACCAGGTGGCTCCCGGTTTCCAGGTGATCCAGATGTCTGACGACGGCGTCGTAGAAGCCATCGCCCATCCTGAGCGTCCTATCCTGTCCCTCCAGTGGCATCCCGAGCGCATGTGCTACGACTACGCCCGCCAGGACACCGTAGATGGCCGCCATGTGTTCCTCCACTTCAAAAAACTGTGCGAAGAGCACTCTACCGCCACTAACAAATAGTATATTTCGTATCGCTCTTTTCTCACTCTTTTCAACGTCGTGAGCATATATCCTGTAAAACCATCGAGTCCGATAACAAAGAGACCCCTGGCAATCCCTTCCGGCGGCACACTTAATTGCTTTAGCAATTTGGTGCCAGAGGAACGGATTGCCAGGGGCCTCTTATTCATTATCGCACTCTCGGTTTACAGGAAATCTGCGAACAGCTTCTTCTTGCGCTCGATCATCTCATCCACCTGCTGCAGATACAGCTCCACATCTTTCACATTGTTGGCTCGCTCGATGCGGCCATCTTTATACACAGCCTTGGTGGTAGCACCGGCACCGATGGCTACGATGCTCTGCTTTTCTTCCATGATCAGAATATTGTAGATGCCTTCCTTGCCTTCTGCGGCATAGCCTACGTTCTCCAGATTTCCGGCCATATTTTTCTGGCGGTACAGATAGTAGGGCTTCAGTCCCAGCTCCTCTGCTGCCGCGGCAGCTACCTCCATGGTATCGTCGGAGTTCTCCATGGACATATGAGCATACTTTTCCCAGAAGATATTCAGACGGGCAGCACGCTTGATAGCCAGAGAATGAACGGTAATATTATCCGGCGCCATCTCCTTCAGTTCTGCCATGGTGTTGCGCACGTCATCGATAGTTTCGCCGGGCAGACCCAGGATCAGGTCCATATTGATATTGTCAAAGCCCAATTCTCTGGCCATGGCAAAGATTTCTTTGATCTGCTCTACGGTGTGATGACGTCCGATCAGATTCAGTGTCTCCTGCTTCATGGTCTGAGGATTGATGGAAATACGACCTACATTGTGCTTTTTCAATACTTCCAGTTTTTCTCTGGTAATACTGTCAGGGCGACCGGCCTCCACCGTGTACTCCTGCAGATGGGAGAAATCAAAATGTTCCTCCACACAGCTCAGCAGGCGATCCAGCTGCGCTGCCGTCAGGGTAGTGGGGGTACCACCGCCAAAGTAGACGGTATTCAGCTTTTTGTCTTTGAAAGCCTCTGCAGTCCATTTGATCTCCTTTTCCACGGCCTCCACGTATTCGTCAGCTCTCTTGGCCCACTTGCCAAAAGGATAGGAGGTAAAGGAGCAATACAGGCAGGTAGTAGGACAGAATGGAATACCGATGTACATGCTGTAGCCGTTCTCGTAGTCGATATTCTGCAGGATCCGCTTCTCTCGCTTGGCAATATCAATGCTCAGCTGGGTTTTTTCCTGGCCTACCAGATATTCCTTCTGCATATACTCGGCCACTTCTGCCTCAGATTTCCCTTCTTCCAGCAGTCCCATGGCAATCTTGGTAGGGCGAATGCCAGTCAGCGTGCCCCAGGGCAGCACCTTGCCGGTGTCCTGATTCAGCAGCTGATACAACAGACGCTTTAGAGCAGATTTGGTGGCAGTACGGTCGGAAATGTCCACAGGAACTGCCCCCTGAATAGGCTGGATCTCCTGACCATCCTCATCCCGGCGGTTTACCACCATCACGATCTGGACCATATTGTACTGGACCAGCAGCTGACGACGCCAGCCGTCGGTACCCTCAGGCAGCTCCACCTCCGGCAGAATACCTGCATACCAATCCACTTTCTGGATCTCCTCGCCGGGATAGAAGGCCATCACCAGACCGCGCACATCATATTCAAAATTCTCTTCACTTAATCGTAATTGGATCATTGGTTTCTCCTCACAAAAAGCGGCCGGCTTACGCCCAGCCGGCCATAGGATTGTGTTTCTTCTCGTGACCGATGGTGGTCAGATCGTTGTGTCCGGGATATACTACAGTCTCTTCCGGCAGCACCAGCAACTTATCCTTGATGGAAGATGCCATACGAGAGGGCATAGCTGTAGGCAGATCCAGACGGCCATAGCTTTCCAGGAACAAAGTATCTCCAGAGAACAGCCATCCCTGCTCCGGCAGGTAATAACAACAGCTGCCACAGGTATGTCCTGGTGTCAGGATCATCTTGACAGGGGTTCCACAGACAGTGAACTCCTCGCCATCCTGCAGCAAGACATCTGCCTTGACAGTCAGAGGACGGTGCTGCCAGGCACCTGACAAGTTATACTCTGCATCCATCAGCAGAGCATCCTCTGCCTTGGAAGCGTATACGGTGGCACCGGTTGCCTCTTTCAGGGCCGGCACCGCCATGATATGGTCAAAATGGCCGTGGGTCAGCAGGATCACCTTCAGTGTCAGGCCCAACTGTCTACATTGATCCAGCAGACGTTTTGCCTGATCTCCGGGATCCACCAGAGCCACTTCTTTGGTTTCTTCATTGATGATGAAAAAGCAGTTGGTCATCACCATGCCAACATTGCACTGTCTTACCAGCATGGACTCACCATCCTTTCTGTCATTAGCCGGATGTTCTTTCAATATCGATCATGCCTTCGATCTGCCCCAACTTTTCCATCAGTGCCTTCAGCGCCTCACGATTACGAGTCTCAAAGGACATGGAAATGCTGGCCACACCCTGCTTACTGATACGAGTACTCATGGCCTTGATGTCGATCTGACGCTCTGTAAATACCTTGGAGATGTCCACCAGCAGGCCTACACGGTTGTTGGCATACATGGTGATCTCAGTGGAGTATACATGATCCTTCTCCGCAGATGCCTGCCACTCCGCATCGATGACGCGGGCACGCTCGATATCCGGCAAATTCATCACATTGATACAGTCGGTGCGATGAATGGTGATGCCACGACCACGGGTCACAAAACCTACGATCTCATCGCCAGGCACCGGACTACAGCACTTGGACAGACGTACTGCCAAATCATCCAGGCCACGGACTACGATGCCGCTCTTGGACTTGATCTGGGTAGGAGGGGTAGTCACCTGGGAAGATAGAGTTGTCAAAACCTCCTCGTCAGTGATCTCTTCCTTTAACTGCTTCTCTCGCTCCTCGATCATCTTATTGATGATCTGGCCTTCCTTTAAGCCACCATGGCCTACAGCAGCCAGCAGGGACTCCCAGTCACGGAAGCCATATTTCTGCAACACCTTTTCCACGATATCCGGCTTGTTCAAATCCGGGAATACAATGCCTTTGGTCTTGCAATACTTGTCGATCAGTTCCTTGCCCTTGAGCATGTTGCTCTCTTTATTCTGGCTCTTAAACCAGGCATTGATCTTGTTACGGGCCTGGGCGCTCTTGGCGATCTTTAACCAGTCGCGACTGGGACCATTGGAATTCTGAGAAGTAATGATCTCGATGCGGTCGCCGTTTTGCAGCTTGTAATCAATGGTCACCAGTTTGCCATTGACACGGGCACCCACCATCTTATTACCCACGGCACTGTGAATGCTATAGGCAAAGTCAATGGGAGTCGATCCGTTAGGCAGGGACTTTACATCACCGGTAGGGGTAAAGCAATATACGCTCTCAGAGAAAATATTAAAATCCGCCTTAACGGCATCCAAAAACTCTCCGTTATCAGAAGTATCCTGTTGCCACTCCAGGATCTGGCGCAGCCAGCTTAACTTCTCCTCTTCTTTATTCAGGCCGGTGCCGCTACCACTCTCTTTATACTTCCAGTGAGCAGCAATACCGTACTCAGCAGTACGATGCATGTCATAAGTACGGATCTGGATCTCAAAAGGCAATCCATGGTTGCCGATCAGTGTGGTATGCAGGGACTGATACATATTGGGCTTGGGCATGGCGATATAGTCTTTGAAACGGCCGGGAATGGGCTTATACATCTCATGGATGATACCCAGTGCAGCATAACAATCCTTTACCGAATCTACCAGAATACGGATGGCGAAAATATCGTAGATCTCGTCCAGAGTCTTTCCCTGATTTACCATCTTACGGAAGATGCTGAACAGATGCTTTACGCGGCCATAGACCTGGCACTGCACTTCCGCATCTACCATGTGGCTCTTTACTTCGCTGACGATCTCTTCAACAAAAGCCTCGCGGCTCTCTTTACGAATATTCAAATTTTCCTGAAGTTCTTCATATACTATGGGCTCCAGGTATTTGAGGCACAGGTCATCCAGCTCGATCTTGATCTTGCTGATACCCAAACGGTCAGCCAGAGGCGCATAGATATCCATGGTCTCGGTGGCCTTTTCAATCTGCTTGGCCTCGGTCATGTACTCCAGGGTACGCATGTTGTGAAGACGGTCAGACAGTTTGATCAGGATCACGCGGATATCCTTGGCCATGGCCATAAACATCTTGCGCAGATTTTCTGCCTGCAGCTCCATCTTATCCTTGGACCAGGACAGCTGAGTCAGTTTGGTGACACCGTCTACCAACAGAGCTACTTCCTCACCGAAGATGTCCTTCAGTTCCTCCAGGGTCATTACCGTATCTTCTACCACATCGTGGAGGATACCGGCAATAATACTCTCCTTATCCAACTCCAGATTGGCCAAAATGATAGCTACATGGAGAGGATGAATGATATAGGGTTCTCCGGACTTGCGCTTCTGGTCCTTATGAAAATCACGGGCGATCTCATAAGCACGACGAACAAGCGTCAGGTCTCCTGACGGATGATACTTTTTAATGCAGCGAACCAGCTCGGCATACAGAGCCTCCGGATCATTGGTGCTCTGAAATCTCTCCAGGTGCTGTTCATCTGCCACCACAGCTTCTTCGTAATGTTTTTTCATCTCATCTGTCGTCATGCTTCTACCTCCGGCTTTCCCGATCCCGGAAAATCCTTTTCCTATGTTTTACGCTAATATCATGCAAATCGTGCGTGCCGCATCCCTGCTTTATCTGTATCCGGACAAAATCTGGAAGATTCGGTACTGATCCTCAGGAATATCCTTGGATCCATTGACCACCTTTTCAAAAGGTACTGCCTCATACTTGCCATCACGATAGCAGATCGCACAGTTGCGCTCACCGGCCAGCAGCAGTTCTACTGCCTTGGCTCCCATGATGGATGCATATACACGATCCTTGCAGGTAGGAGTGCCGCCACGCTGCATGTAACCTAAAATGGTAGCGCGGGTCTCAATACCGGTAGACGCCTCGATGCGCTTTGCCATACTGGCGGAGTGACCGATGCCCTCTGCATTGATGATGATATGATGAGCCTTGCCCTTGTTGCGGTGATCGATAATGCGATTGATGATCTCCTGCTCGTTGTTATCATAGCGTTCCGGCAGCAGAACATCCTCCGCGCCATTGGCCAGACCACACCACAGCGCGATGTAGCCGGCACTGCGGCCCATAACCTCGATGATACTGCAGCGCTCATGAGACGTAGAAGTGTCACGCACACGGTCGATGGCCTCCATGGCCGTATTGACTGCCGTATCAAAACCGATAGTATAATCGGTGCAGTTGATATCCAGGTCAATAGTACCAGGGATACCGATGGTGTTAATACCCTGGCGGGTCAGTGCCTCGGCACCGCGGTAAGAACCATCTCCTCCGATCACTACCAAGCTGTCAATCCCATGCTTACGCAGGATTTCCGCTGCTCGCTCCTGTACCTTCAGGTGTTTAAATTCCTCACAGCGCGCCGTATACAGAATGGTACCACCACGCTGAATAATATCCGACACACTACGATAATCCATATCAAAAATCTCTTCATTCAAAAGACCTGCATAACCACGTCGAATGCCTTTTACTTCCAATCCTTTGGCGATGGCGGTGCGCACTACCGCACGGATGGCCGCATTCATACCAGGGGCATCGCCGCCGCTGGTCAATACGCCAATGGTCTTTACTTCATTTGCCATTGTTTCCACCTCCTGAGTAAAAATTCCGAGTCAAAATTGTAAGTCAGTTTAAAAAATCACCCTTTATTGTAATCCATTTTCTATCGGATTTCAATAGCCTTCTCCACCACTTTTATATTTTGTGGTCCAAAGGCATCTTCCAGCTGGTCCAACAGCTCCTCATCGATCCCCACGTTCCAGTTGGGAGGCAGCATCTTTTTGGCCCGTTCTGCCTTCAGATACAGGATCACGCGACTGCTGCCATCGGACCCACGCAGGATCTCACTGAGTCTGGCAGAGCCCTCCGAATAGGCTGCCATATCTTCAAACTGTACCCACAGTTCACGGGGCGCCTCATCAAAAGGCAACAACGATTCCAGGATCACCTTGCCCTGTGGATCGTCACCGATAGACGTGCGTCCCTTGATAAACACTTTGCGGTCCTCAGTAAACACTTCTTTATATTTTTCATAGTCTCTGGGGAACACCAGCACTTCCACACTGCCCACCAGGTCCTCGATGGTCAAAAATGCCATCAACTGATTGCTCTTGGTAGTCTTGACGGTTTTGTCGGTAATCATACCACCGATCACTACGGAGATGCCATCGCTGACACCGGCCTTGCCAGTCTCATCATCCACAATGAAATCCAGACTCTTCGCTGTCACATTTTTCTGCCACAGGGACGCATGAGCCTCCATGGGATGACCGCTGATGTAGATACCCAGCACTTCTTTTTCCAGAGCCAGCAGTTCATCCTTGTCATACTCACCCACATTGGGGAAGTGGACCTCATACTCTTCGCGCTCCTCAGCCCCCATCATATCAAACAGGGTCATCTGACCGCTCATAGCCGTCTTCTTTTCCTTATTGCGGCGCTCCAACAGTTCGATGCAAACCAACATCTTCTGCTTGCGGGTACCGGGCAAACAATCCATGGCTCCGGCTTTGATCAGATTTTCCAGGACGCGCTTATTGACTTCGCCGCCGTCCATACGATACACGAAGTCTTTCAGGCTGGTAAACTTCCCTCCTCGAACTCGCTCCTCCTCAATGAGGCGGATCACATTGCGGCCAATGCTCTTGATGGCAGACAGACCGTAACGGATACAGTCACCGGAAACAGAGAAGGTAGCGTAACCTTCGTTGATATCGGGAGGCAGCAGTTTGATGCCCATCTGACGACAGCTCAGGATATACTCCGATACCTTGGAGCCATTATCAATGACTGAGGTCATCAGCGCCGCCATAAATTCTACAGGATAATGATGCTTCAGCCAGGCCGTCTCGTAAGAAACCACCGCATAGGCTGCCGCATGAGACTTGTTAAATGCGTACTTGGCAAAGTCCATCATCTCATCGTAGATGGTCATGGCCACCGACTCGGGGATACCCTTTTTGATGCAGCCGTCTACACCCTCTTCTTCGTTGCCATAGACGAAGTTCTGACGCTCCCGCTTCATTACATCGCCCTTTTTCTTACTCATGGCTCGGCGTACCAAGTCGCTTCGGCCCAGAGTATAGCCACCCAGATCTCGTACGATCTGCATTACCTGCTCCTGATACACGATACAGCCATAAGTAGGTTCCAAAATAGACTCCAGCTGAGGACAATCGTAGGTGATGGCCTGAGGGTTGTTCTTGCCCTTCAAATACTTAGGAATAAAATCCATGGGACCGGGACGATACAGAGAAATACCCGCCGTCATATCCTCCAGACTGTGAGGTTTCAATTCCTTCATGAAAGACTTCATACCGGCACTTTCCAGCTGAAACACACCGTCATTCTTACCGGTACTCAGGGAATCAAATACATCTTTGTCATTAAAATCAATATTGTCGATATCAATATCGATACCGCGGCTCTGCTTTATCAGGCGCACTGCATTCTGGATCACAGTCAGGGTTCGCAGGCCCAAAAAGTCCATTTTTAACAGACCCAGTTCTTCAAGCAAGGTCATGGTGTATTGCGTGGCAACCAAATCGCCGTTCACGCAAAGCGGCACTTAATCCGCCACCGGTTCG
>JAFYLG010000222.1 GCA_017537225.1 Lachnospiraceae bacterium | reverse complement strand
GAGAAGATCCAGTGGAGAATAAATTGGCGGATAGTTTTTACAAAAGAAGAATGTGAAGAAAGAGGCTCGCTTGATCCATGGATCAGGCGGGCTTTTTTGTCGATGAGGGAGAGGATCTGTCGGACGAAAGTGGCTTGTCCCTCTGTTGGGGATTTGATATACTACAAAAGAAATGGAAAAGTTTTCCATAAAAGAAGGAACCCCGCGAGAGAAAGGAGTACATAAAATGTCCAGATATCTGATTTCTGAGGCTGCCCGCCTGACTGGCGTGGAAGCTCATGTATTACGATTCTGGGAAGAAGAGCTAAAGCTGGAGATACCAAGGAACGAGCAGGGGCATCGCTACTATACGGAAGAACATATTGGTGTGTTTGAACATATCAAGAACATGAAGCTTCAGGGATTTCCCTTGAAGGCCATCAAGGACAGTTTGGAACAGGGACACACAACGGTGGAATTGGCAGAAGAAAAGAAAATATCGATCCCTATTCCCTTTACAAAAGAGCGCAGTGCAGGGGCTTTGACTCAGACTGATAAGCTGGTGGAGTTTGAGAGCATCGTATACGATATCGTAACAGAGGCACTTCGTAACAACAATGAATATCAGGCCAAGGAGATCAGTGATCGGGTAGGGGATAAAGTAGTCAAAGAGATGAACTATCTGATGCGGGAAAATGAAGAGCAGCTGGAAGCTCATTTTCGCAAGCTGGATGAAGCTATCCGCAGTCGGGGGCGTCGAGCCAGAACAGTACAGGAGAATGAGGCAGCTCTTACAAAAGTGACCAAGCTTCCTTTGGTCTCTCATACCAAAAAGAAACGCCGGCTGTTTCCCAGACGACGTAAGACGGTGCTATATTAAGGAAAAGAAAAGGGAGTGTTGCACAATGACCTGAAATCCAAATGATTTCGGGTCAGGAGCAACACTCCTTTGTCTATGACGCAGAAAAACCGGTCCGTTTTTCCATTGTGGATAACCGGTCCGGTTTTTGGCGTACTTTAATAAACGGTCTATCGATGGATCGTATCATCTATGCAGTTTTGGTTTTGTGAAGATGGCTTTTCAGTCTGTCTCCCTGGATCTTGGCATGAAGTTTGTTGATGTTGTACCCCATGCACAGCAAAAGAAACTCGATTTTCACATTGATTTTTCCACATGTCAGAAATCGGTTGAATCCATAGTCATGTTTCAGCACACCGAAGGCTCCTTCTACCTGGATAGAACGGTTCATGCGGTAGTTGATCCCGGTCTTGCTGGTAATGTTTTTCAGAGAGACTTCCCGTTTTTCAATGAGGAGCTTTGAAACCTGCAGAAGCTTGGGTTTGCTGGATCTGGTACATTTACCGCCGAAATACGGACAGCCGCTACAGTCTTCGCATCGATAATTATCCTGGTAAGACACATGTCCGGTAACGCTGGTCTTTTTCTTGCGTCCTACATTCCAGAGGACACGGCCAGAGGTGCAGACATAGCAGTCACCTTCTTCGATATAGGTCATGTTTTCACGACGGCCGATTTCCTTTTTGAAGTTGCGTTTCTTCCACTTCTCGTAAGTTTGAGGCTTTATGTACGGAGTGCGTCCCTCTTTTTCCAGCCAGAGATAATTCTCTTCATTCTCATAACCGGCATCCGCAGTGATGGATTTATATTTATGACCCAAAACATCTTCCATGGCTTTCAAAAACGGGATCAGCGTATTGGTATCATTGCGGTCTGCAAACACACCCACACCGACGATATATTCACTGTCCACGCCGATCTGGATGTTATACCCCGGTTTCAGCTGGGCGTTTCTCATGTGATCATCTTTCATGTGCATGAAGGTGGCATCGGGATCGGTCTTGGAATAACTGTTCCTGCCGTTGAAGTTCTTTTGGTGGGTATCATAGCGTTTCTGGCGGGTCAGACAATTCTCTAGGTACTCTTTGTCCTTCTGGATCCGGCTCTTCCTTTTGCCTCGTCCATGAACAGGGGATACCCCCTGCATCTGCATTTTTACTTCCAGAGCGGAGGTGGCCTTTTCGAGATCTGCGGAAGCGGTTTCTGTGGAAAAAGCAAATGTTTCCATGTGTTCTCGGTTGATCTCAGCGATCCGTTCCTGCAGCTGTTGCTGCATTCTGGCTTCGTGCTTGCCTACGGCCTTCTTCCAGACAAAGGTGTACTTATTAGCACGGGATTCGATCTTGGTGCCGTCAACAAACAGATTTTCTCCACTGAGTTCTCCGGATTCCAACAGGATACGGGCCAGCTGGCCGAACAGTCCTTCACAGGATTCTGACAGAAAGTGAGTACGGAATCTGGCGATGGTACAGTGATCAGGAGCTTTGTTTCCGGCCAGAAGCCACATGAAGTTGATGTCGCGGCGGCAGGCCTGTTCGATTTTTCTGCTGGAATAGATGCCCTGAGAGTAAGCGTATACCAGGATTTTGAACATCAGACTGGGTTCGACTGCAGGATTTCTCCCCTCATGGGAGTACGCCTGATAAAGACTGTGGTAGTCCAATTCCTCCAACATATGGCTTAGCAGACGGACCGATTCATCGGTAGGAATCAATCCTTCCAAATTTAATGGAAGAACCAGTTGATAAGTGTCGCAAAATTCGGTATAATTCTTATGGTATTTTTCAGTACTTGTCATACTTAATTATACCACAGAGGGCAGGTTCTTCGGAACCTGCTTTTCTTGTTTTTGGGCAAGAAAAGGGAGCTGCTACACAACTTGCGTTAGTTGTGCAACAGCCCCTGGTCTTTCTTAGATACCGAATGCTATCTGAGAATTAAGCCTCAGCGATAGCCTCAACGGGGCACTGAGCTGCGCAAGCGCCGCACTCGATGCAGGTGTCAGCATCGATCACATACTTGCCATCACCCTCAGAGATAGCCTCAACGGGGCACTGAGCTGCGCAAGCACCACACATAATGCAATCATCACCAATAACGTATGCCATACTAAGATCCTCCTTGAAAAATAGTGGTAGTTTGGCGAAATTCGCCTTGTTTACATTGTAATACAAACATTACAAGAATTCAAGTACAAATTGTAATACAGTAAAATGAAAGCAGGGTGGATTTTTAAGGGATAATCAATCGTGGAAGAGCCAAAAATCTCCAAATCTCCAGCCTATTGCAATCTGTAAAGATTCGTGGTAATATCATAGATACAGAATAAAACGGTGATACTGTTACCGATAAAATGAATAGGAGGAAATGAACATGACCGTTACTAAGGATATGCTGATCGGCCAGCTGCTGCAGCTGGATCGCGGTGTGGCTTACGTACTGATGGGGGCCGGCATGCACTGTGTAGGCTGCCCTTCTTCTGCTATGGAGTCTCTGGAAGAGGCTGCATTTGTACATGGTATCGATTGCGATACTTTGGTAAATGCTGTAAACGAGTACTTCGCTAACAAGGAAGCATAATCGATTTTACAAGCCATCCGCCACGTGAAAATCAAAAAGACGAGTCTGACAAAATGTGTCGGGCTCGTCTTTTTTGTGCGTGAATGTCTGCGGATGTAAGTTTTTGTGAGATAAGGATCTACGACGTCAGAAGTCAGGCCAATCTGGCCAGTTTTTCCAGAGCGCGGTTGGCGATCAGGACCTCACAGTGTTCTTCACAATAGGCCAGCACGCCGGCAGAACTGTGACGCAGGGTACCGTACTCGGATAAGGTGTTGCAGGTGCGGCGGAAAGCGTCTTCATCCTCGCCACAGTGGAGGCAGAGGAAATACTGTCCGTTGGTGGAGTCTTTGTACAGGGTGCTGTGCACCAGGATGACACCGCTGATGGCAGCGGCGGCCTGAGTGACGGCATCCAGGCTGCCAAAGGAAAATAATCTGGCAGAAGGAGTGGCGGCTATGGTGGAGGCAGAGGGCTGATCTGATGAAGAAGTCTCCTGAGAGTTGGAGGAGATTTTGGGAATCGTCTGAGAAGAAGCTTGGTCAGTAGTCTTTTGGAGAAGTTCCTTCAGAAGATCGGCTCCTTCTAACAGGCCGCTCATCAGATCATCCATGGGATCAGCTTCGCTCCAGTCCTCCTCGGTGCCAGGGGAGAAGCGGGAAAAGCGGGTATCCAGCTCGTCAGGATCCTCCACGCGGGTGACGATCAGGACGATACTGTCCATACTCATGGGAATGGCTTCCACCATAAGGGGCATATTTTCTACATCAAATCCCACCTCGGCGGCAGCGGTCTGGATCAACTCATGAAACAGCCTGCGGGCTTTGTCACTGCCGTAAGCCAACTCACTCAGCTCGATCTGGCGATCGGCTAAGTCAGAACGGTTTAAGGTGCAGCGGATTTGATTTTCGTTGATACGTTCTATTTTCAAATGATCACTTCCTATCTTGTTACATGTTGCTATGGTTCTTACTAGTATACCCAAACCATGAAGGAATGTAAAGTGAAAATTATCCACAGAAAAAGTGAGGGTTTTGCGTTGAAAACCCTCACTTTTTTGCACGGAAACAAAATGTTTCCCGGCGTATCGTTGTGTGGGAAGGGGAAAGAATTTATGATAAAGGCACAGAGGAAGAGCAAAGAAAAGAGAGGCTCCAAGGTCGTGAGATTTGGTGTGTTACAAGCTGATTTCTCTACCTGCATAGGCCGGAGGTGATGCCAATGAATAAGAAGCCTGATCGTTCTCCTGTGCGGGGGAGAAGCGGGGAACATATTCCGTTTGAGGAACAATTAAGACGGTACCAGTCGGCCGGTGTGGAGATCACTTTTGCCAATGCCTATCTTTCTTTGGAAGATATCGTGAAGATCTGCACGGTTCGCGAGAAGGGAGAGTATATGTGCGATTTTTTGGCCGATGAGGAAAATCGGATCATACGTATTGATGTAAATACAGTGATCAATGAACCTGAGGAGACTGTGTGGGATGGTATCCCTGCGGATGTAAATGATCATTGAGGTTGGTTTCCTTTTGTCGAGATCTTAAAACTATGACCATTGAAAGTGTTTCGTAATTATGCTATTATATCTATAAGGCGGTGGCAGGTATGGTTGCCAGCCGTGGATTTGATATGGAGTTATGAGTTACGGAGGACCAATATGGAAAAGAAACCGAAGAGATGGATCCCTGCAGTGATTTCCTGTACATTGATCGTGCTGATTTGCGCTGTGTCCGGTTTTAAATATATACGAGAGCGTTATAGCCCGTCAGAAGAACGGGTGGATTTGAATGCACTGTTTCAAGTGACGGCCGAGGATGAAGCGGCGATTTTAGCTAACAACCTACTGATCGAGGAGAAGGCGCAGTGGAAGGATGGAGAATTATATCTTCCCTATTCTTATGTGAAAGAGTCCTTAAATAAGAGAGTTTATGTGGATGAACGCGAAGGTCTGCTGTTGTATGTCCTGCCGGATGAGATAGTAGAAGTCCCTCAGGGTGCAAGATTAAGTGAACTGGCTGGCTGGGAAGACACTGCCGGCAAAAAGGGACTGGTATGGTATATGAATGAAGATGATGCAGTCGTATACATTTCTATCACATATCTCAGTCGTTTTACCGATTTGGAGTTTACAGTGCATACGGATCCTGGACGCCTATATATCGATGTAGCTTCCAGAGTGGCACAGACTGCTGTGGTTGCAAAGGACACCCAAATACGTAAACTGGGTGGAATCAAAAGCCCCATCGTAGCCGATGTTTCTGTCGGTGTTCAGGTGGAAATATTGGACGCCATGGAGAACTGGAGCCAGGTCCGTACTGAAGATGGCTGGACGGGATATATTCTCAATGTGTGTCTGGATAACTATTCTGTTCAGGAAAAAGTGTCAGATTTCGAGGCTCCTGTCTATACCAGTATGTCTCGTGAGGACGATGTATGTCTGATCTGGCATCAGGCGCGTAATCAAGAAGATAATAGTAAGTTGGAGAGTCTGCTTAAGGAGGTAAAGGGAGTAAATACCATCTCTCCCACATGGTTCTCCCTCTTAGATAATGAGGGTAACTTTACTTCCCTGGCCAGCACTTCTTATGTGGAGAAGGCTCACGCAATGGGATTGGAAGTATGGGGGCTGGTGGATAATTTCAGTCCGGATATGAGTACCTATGAGTTACTGTCTCGTACCAGCACTCGACGCAATCTGATTCAAAATTTGCTTCAGGCGGCCCTGGAGTACGATTTGGATGGTATCAATATTGATTTCGAGAGCATGGATGCAGAACTGACAGGACCTCATTTTGTACAGTTTATCCGCGAATTGTCTGTAGTCTGCCGACAGAACCAATTGGTACTGTCTGTAGATAACCTTGTACCTACATCGAAGCGCATTCGCTGTTTTGATTATGCCGAACAGGGAGTGATGGCAGATTATGTGATCATTATGGGATACGACGAGCACTGGGGCGGCTCTGCTGCCGGATCTACGGCGTCATTGCCCTTTACCAGATCCAGTATCGAGAATGCCCTGCAGGTGATTCCTCAGGATAAATTGATCCATGCGCTGCCGTTCTATACTAGAGTTTGGGCCTTTGATGCGGCCGCTGAGATCCCTGAAGGGGCAGATCCCTACAGTGCGGATTATGTGATCTCATCCACGGCGAAAGGAATGGGTACCTCAAAGAATTTATTGCTGGAACACCAGGCTGAGTTGGTTTGGGACGATGAAGTAAGCCAGTATTACGGTGAGTATGAAGAAGACGGAACCATCTACCGGATCTGGCTGGAGGATGCCACATCGTTGAAGGCTAAGCTGGATGTTGTAGCAGAGTACGATCCTGCTGGTATTGCTTTCTGGAAACTGGGGTTGGAGTCCGACGATGTCTGGACTTGGGTGAAAGACTACCTGGATCGCTGAACTTACATTTCGTAGAAGACGAAATCGCAGATGACGATATCACAAGCAGCAGATATCATTCTCCACGGATAGGGAGGCAGATATCTGCTGTTTTTGTGTAAAAAAGGATATTGTTGAGGAAAGGAGAAAGAGTATGAATGAAAAATTATTTCAGGCATTTTCTAATCCTTGCAGACGGGAAATTATTCGTATGCTGCGATGGAAAAGTATGAGTGCCGGAGAGATCGCAGGTCATTTTGCCATGGCCCAACCGTCGGTATCACGACATTTGGATGTGCTAAAACGGGCAGGTGCAGTGAATGTCCAGAAACAGGGGACTCAAATGATCTATTCCTTAAATCTAAGGGCGTTGCAGGAGATGATGATATATGTGTCTCAACTGTTGATCGGAAAAGAAGGAAAAATAGATCGGGATGACGACTTGGTATAGTTGGGATGGAGGGGCATATCTTAAAAAGAGAAAGGATCACATCGGAGATGAGATGATGAATCGAGGATGGCTGGAGATGGTCATGGGGTTAGGGATGGTATTTCTTGTGGCGGCATTGTTTTGGGACGTAAATGAGACGGGAGCAGTGGTACCGCAGGAGCCAGGAAAGCACGTGGTGGTTCTGGATGCAGGCCATGGCGGATTAGATCCCGGAAAAGTAGGAGTGGATGGTACTCTGGAAAAGGACATCAATTTAAGTCTGACCTATAAGTTAAAGGATATGCTGGAGGCGGCAGATGTGACGGTGATCCTGACCCGCAACTCTGATGAAGGGCTGTATCAGGAGAAGGATACCAATAAGAAACGAGCAGACATGAATGCCCGATGTCAGCTGATCGAAAGGGAGATGCCGGACCTGGCGGTCAGTATTCACCAAAATAGTTATCATGAAGAAGAGATAAAAGGGGCTCAGGTGTTCTATTATGAAAAATCTACAGAAGGAAAGAGGTTGGCCCAGATCCTCCAAAGAGGGTTTGATCGTGTGCTGGGGGAAGAAAACACCAGGCAGGCTAAAGCTAATGACCAGTATTATCTGCTGCTGCATACATCCTGTCCGGTGGTGATCGTGGAATGTGGT
Organism: Lachnospiraceae bacterium; assembly: GCA_017537225.1. Classification (GTDB taxonomy): domain Bacteria; phylum Bacillota; class Clostridia; order Lachnospirales; family Lachnospiraceae; genus RGIG7193. The sequence continues at coordinate 2,403 of JAFYLG010000222.1, read as the reverse complement.
TTCTTAAGCAACTGGGAGGAGGCTGCTAAATTGTCTGATGAGGGATATCAGGAGAAGTTAGCCTGGGCCATCCATTTGGGGATCTTACAGTATCTGAATGGAACATAACGCAGAAAATATAAAACAAAAACCGCCCAACCAAAAGTCTTCGGGCGGTTTTTTCTTTGGGCGTTTTTAAGGTCATTCGGCGGGACTGTCTTGGGAAGGATCATCCTCGGCAAGCGCTTTTTCATAGATATCTTCCACTTTTTCGGCAAAACAGCTTTTGTCAAAAGAGGCGGCGATCTCTTCGCTGCTGCGGGCGGCTGTGTGGCGCCAGTGAGGATCCTCCAGCACAGAACTGATCTCTCGAAGGAATTCATCGGTGGCGGAGTATTCGTAGCCATTGACTCCTTCTTCGATCACATCATCCAGACAGGGGTCCTTCCGGCAGACCAAGGGGAGACCATTGGCAGCAGCCTCGATATAAGTCAGCCCCTGCGTCTCGCTGGTGGAGGCGCTGATAAAGACATCTCCCAGCTGGTAATAATTCTGCACCTCGGATGGGGGAACCATGCCGGTAAAAATCACATGGTCTGAGATGCCCAGATCATTGGCCTGCTTTTGCAGATCTTCTTTGGCAGGACCATCTCCCACGATAAGAAAGGTCAGTTTGGAGTGTAGTTTCAGCAGATCGGCAAACAGGGTCATCAATTCAGCCAGATTTTTTTCAGTGCCAAGACGTCCTAAATTCAGCAGGACCTGATGATCTTCTGGGATGCCAAGAGCCTGGCGGCGCTGGGATCTTTCTTCGGCAGACATACGGTACTGATACTTATCGATAGAGATACCGGAAGGAACTACGCGGATCTCACCACGCAATCCATACTGGCGCAGAGAGCGTTCCACTTTGCGGGTGGGTGCGATGACAGTGTCCACGTTTTTAAGACGCTTTCGAGAAACTACAGCCACTACTTTTTTGCTGATTCGTTTGCCCAGGTATTTGCGCAGTGTTTTGATGGGGATCAGATAGGGGACGTACTGCTCGTACAGTGTGTGATAGGTATGTACCAATGGAGCCCCGGTTTTTCGGGAGATGCGTCGGGCAAACTGAAAACTGAAAAATTCACACTGACTGTGGATCACATCCGGTTTCCAGTCGATCAGTTCCTGGATCAGGTCGTTGCGGTAGGAGATGGGCATGCGCACATCGGGATAGACCATTCCAAAGGGAATGGATTTTATATAGTAAATATGATCCTCTTTGTGGCTCTTTAAATCGCCGGAAAGAGTCAGGATGCGGACATCATGTCCCAGCTTGACCAGCTCCTCCCGCAGGTTGCGGACAGAGGTGACCACGCCATTGGTTTCGGTAACATATAAGTCGGTGGTGATCAATACTTTCATAGTTGATTCCTCGTGGAGAATTATTATTGTGTCATAAATTTGCTGTGGAATCGGCGGTTTTACCGACATCTGCAGCAGAGTAAAAAAAGGAATGCCAGGATTATCCATGGTTTATGATTGGATTTTAACACAAAATCGCGAGGAAGGGGATTAAGAAATTTTGAAGATTTAGTTAAATTTTTGTGTAATGTCTTGTGCATAGGATGGATTTGGAAGAAAAAAGTGAAATTGTGAAAAATATATAAAATATACACTTGCACTTTGTGAAATATTCCAGATTGACAAAAACTACCATATTCGTTATGATATATACGAAAAATAAAAAAGCGCGATAGCGTGTTACTGGTAAAGCAGGCATCAACTATCCTAATTGCACCGAAGGGTGTAGTTTGTGGTAGTGGGATGCTTTTTCTTTTTGCCCGAAACACGGCGCAACGAAAGGAGAATACATATGAAAGACAAGATTTTTGGCGTGTTACAGAGAGTCGGCCGCAGTTTCATGCTGCCCATCGCCATCCTGCCGGTAGCAGGTTTATTTTTAGGAATTGGTGGTTCCTTCACCAATGCTACCATGATCGAGGCCTATGGCCTGTCCGGTATCCTGGGTCAGGGTACCCTGCTGTACAACTTCCTGATGGTATTAAATAAGTGCGGTGATATCGTATTTGCCAACCTGCCCATCATTTTTGCCATGGGCGTAGCTATTGGTATGGCTAAGAAAGAAAAAGAAGTTGCTGCTCTGGCCGGTGCCATCGCTTTCTTTGTAATGCACTCTGCTATCAGTGCCATGCTGGCGGTGACTGGAATTGGTGCTACCTTGCCTGCCGGTTCTGTTACTACTGTGGTGGGCATCGAATCCCTGCAGATGGGCGTGTTTGGCGGTATCCTGGTTGGCTTGGGTGTAGCTGCTTTGCACAATCGTTTCTATAAGATCCAGCTGCCTCAGGTTCTGTCCTTCTTTGGTGGCACCCGCTTTGTTCCTATTATCTCCGCTGCTGTGTACATGCTGGTGGGTAT
>JAFYLG010000221.1 GCA_017537225.1 Lachnospiraceae bacterium | reverse complement strand
TCTGGCCAAAGCGATTCTGAGTCAGGCTCAGGAGAAGGGGCTGCAGGCAGAAGAAGTCACTGATTTTCAGGCATTGCCGGGCAATGGTTTGAAAGCGGTTTGGAAAGGAACGACTCTCCACGGCGGCAATCTGAAATATATCAGCACCCAAGCGACAGTACCCGCTTCCATGCAGTCTGCTGCGGAGAAGCTGGCAGAGTCTGGCAAGACACCGCTGTTTTTCAGCCGAGATGGTCAGCTGGTAGGCATCATTGCCGTGGCCGATGTGATCAAAGAGGATAGCCCCCAGGCTGTGAAAGAACTGCAAAATATGGGCATTCGTGTGGTGATGTTGACTGGCGACAATGAGCGTACGGCTAAGGCTATCGGAGCCCAGGCAGGAGTGGATCAGGTCATTGCCGGAGTCTTGCCCGATGGCAAGGAAAGTGTGATCCGTCGTCTGAAGAACCAGGGCAAGGTGGCCATGGTAGGAGATGGTATCAACGATGCTCCCGCCCTGACTCGTGCGGATATCGGTATCGCCATCGGAGCTGGTACGGATGTGGCTATCGATGCTGCCGATGTAGTGCTGATGAAGAGCCGCCTCAGTGATGTGCCTGCGGCCATTCGTCTCAGTCGTGCCACTCTGCGGACCATCCATCAGAACCTGTTCTGGGCATTTTTCTACAACAGCATCGGTATCCCGCTGGCAGCCGGTGTATTTATTCCCCTGCTGCACTGGCAGATGAATCCTATGTTTGGAGCCGCTGCCATGAGTTTGTCCAGTTTTTGTGTTGTGACCAATGCGCTGCGTCTCAATCTTTTTGACCTGCGCGACGCATCCAAGGATAAAAAAATCAAACAGAAAGAAAAGGAGCAAAAGATTATGGAAAAGATCATGAAGATCGAAGGCATGATGTGCCCCCACTGTGAAGCCAGAGTAAAGAAGACTCTGGAGGCTATGGAGCAGGTAGAAGCTGCTGAGGTCAGCTACCAGGCAGGTACCGCCATCGTGACCCTGAAGGAAGAGGTTTGCGATGAGGTTCTGAAGAAGACCATCGAGGAGCAAGGCTATCCTGTACTGTCCATTCAGTAAGTGAGAACAAGAAAAATAAGTATGGATGTTCACCAAATTGTTACGGCAATTAAGTGTGAACATCCATACTTATTTTTTGTTCTAAAATTTGATGGACAGTATAGGATAGCCTAAAAACTATGGGAAGATTTCGTTAAGATTTTATGAACTATGTTTACATGGTGGAGGGGCTGTGTTATCATGTGCCAAAGTATAAGTATGTCTTTAGGGACACTTATGGGAGAATATCATAAAGCTACATAAGACTGATACAAAGAGAAAGGATTCCCTATGGATAACGATAGAGACAGACATTCCAGCCAGGAAATGGACCAGATCCAGCAGGGGGTGGAACGTTTTCTGGCGAAAGAAATGAGAGGGTATGAGGATTTCCAGCAGTCGGTGTATCATGCTCCGCTTCCTGTAGATCCGGTGAAGAATATAGAAGATGATATTTTTGAAGAAATGGGAAATGAAATCCACAAAGGATCAGACAATGAAGCAGAAGATAGAATAGAAGACACGACAGAAAACAAAATAGAGAGAGAAAACCAAGCGTTCCAGAAGAATTCTTCAAAACAGAAAAAAAGAAAGAAGCGGAAAAAGAAATCTTTCCTGCGCCGTACTCTGGGGCGACTGGTAGCAGTGGTACTGGTACTGTGTATTGCTGCCGGAATCCTGTGGTATGGCATGGTGGGCAAGTTTTATGGTGCCATGAATTATATGCCGGTAGATAGCGTGACCATGGAGACCATGAAGGGAAACGGTGTGATCAACATTCTGCTGATCGGCAATGATTCTCGCGACGCAGGAAAGGATGGCCGTTCTGATGCCATGATCCTGCTTTCTATCAGCGAAAAGACTCAGTCCGTCGTTATGCTGTCTCTGCTGCGTGATATGTATGTGGAGATCCCCGGCTATAAGGATAATCGTCTCAATGCGGCCTATTCCATGGGCGGAGCAGAACTGTTGATGGAGACTTTGGAGCACAATTTAGGCATTGAAGTGCATCGCTATGTGCAGGTGAATTTTCAGGCCTTTGCCGGTCTGGTAGATGCGGTCGGCGGCGTGGATCTGGAGTTGTCTAACGAAGAAGTCCAGCATGTCAATGGTTATCTGACGGAGTACAACACGCTGGAAGGCCGTCTGGAAGGTACCGATTATCTGGACAGTGGCGCTTACGGTATATTACATTTAAATGGCCCTCAGGCGCTGGCTTACTGTCGCATCCGCTACATCGGCAGTGACTTTGCCAGAACCCAGCGTCAAAGAGATGTGTTGATGGCCGTAATCAAAAAAGCACCAAAGGCTCTGTTGACCAACGCCACAGAACTGATGAATGGACTGTTTCCCAATCTGACCACGAATCTGACTGAGGCAGAATGTCGCCAGCTGAGCTTGCAGGTGATCAATCTGACCCGTTATAAGTTGGAACAGACGCGTATCCCCATTGACGGCAGCTATCAGAATGCCAAGATCGATGGCAAGTCGGTACTGCAGGTGAATTTTGCCAAGAATCAGGAATTTATCCGCCGGGTACTTTACGGAGAATAATAGAAGTCTAACAGAAAACTCACTGCAGATTTTTTGGCTGCGGTGAGCTTTTTTCTTTCCAATCCCAGGGGAGTGTGGTATAGTGAAAGAAGAATTTATGGAAGGCAGCGTTCCCATGGACCTGCATGTTTTAGGGAGAAATACGATGGATCTATTTGAATATATGCGCTCCACGCAAAAAGAAAAAGAATCTCCTCTGGCGGCGCGCCTGCGTCCTACGACCTTGGAGGAAGTAGTAGGTCAGAAGCACATCATTGGGCGAGATAAGATGCTGTATCGCGCCATCAAGGCGGACAAGCTCAGTTCGCTGATCCTTTACGGACCTCCGGGAACGGGAAAGACCACCCTGGCGCAGGTCATCGCCGGTACCACCAAGGGGGAATTTACCCAAATCAATGCTACCGTTTCCGGCAAAAAGGACATGGAAGCCATCGTAGGGCAGGCTAAGGAATTGCAGGGGATGTACGGTCGTCGCACCATCCTGTCTATCGATGAGATCCATCGTTTTAACAAGG
>JAFYLG010000220.1 GCA_017537225.1 Lachnospiraceae bacterium | reverse complement strand
GAGTTAATCTAGTAAGACCCCTTGAAGACTACGAGGTAGATAGGTCAGAGGTGGAAGCATGGTAACATGTGTAGCTGACTGATACTAATAGGTCGAGGGCTTAACCGAGAAGGTTAAGTGGCTGGAAAGACGGAGAATCGAGTGTTGATGATGAAAAATCTTACGTGTGTAGTTTTGAAGGTGCAATACCTTCCATAAATACAAAAGAGAAAGCCCTGATCGAAAGATCAGGGTTTATTTTTATTCATAAGGCGTAGCGAAAATGCATAAAATATGCATATATACATATTCGATGCATAAAATGCATGTTTTGTTAAATGGATTAGGAGAAATAGGGAGGTTCATTCATTCTTTTGTAGAAAAAACACAGTAAAATCATTCAAAATACATGTATATTTATACAAAATAATGGTTGCATTTTTTACTTTAGAGTGATATAGTATTAAACATCATCTGAGAGATACATCCTCATGGCAGGAAAGATAGGAAAAGCCAGAGGACGCCTCGACATAGAAACGGATATGGAGGACAAAAATATGAAAAAGATGTTAGTTGTAATCATGGCTATGATCATGGCTCTGTCTATGGTTGCCTGTGGCGGCAACAGCGATGCCGGTAAGGAAAAGACTGATGCTGTAAAGGCAATTGAGATCAACCTGACCGAAGAACTGTATGCTTTTGGTGTAGATAAGAATCAGCCCGAGCTGCTGGCTCAGGTAAATGATTTCATCAAGGAGATCAAGGCTGATGGCACTTTCGATGCTATCTGCGACAAGTATTTCTCTAACGGCGAGCCTACTGCTGTTAAGTCTGCTACTCTGGATCCTTCCAAGGATCAGCTGGTGGTTGCTACCAATGCTGCTTTCGAGCCTTTTGAGTACATGATCGGTGACAGCTACTATGGTATCGATATGGAGATCGCTCAGCTGCTGGCCAACAAGTTGGGTCAGGAACTGGTTATCATGAACATGGATTTCTCTGCTGTATGCCTGTCCGTAGGTCAGCATCAGTGTGATATCGCTATGGCTGGTCTGACTGTAAACGAAGAAAGAAAAGAGTACGTTACCTTCTCCGATTCTTACTATGAGGCTTCTCAGGTAATGATCGTTAAGGGTGATGACACTACCTTTGATGCCTGCACTGACGCTGCTTCTGTAGAGGCTATTCTGAACAACCTGACCAAGGATAACAAGATCGGTGTTCAGGAAGGTACTACCGGTCAGTTCTACACTGAGGGTGATGCTGATTGGGGCTTCGCTGGTCTGCCTGTTACTTGCGTACCTTACAAGAACGGTTCTCTGGCTGTACAGGATCTGATCAATGGCAATCTGGACTATGTGATCATCGATGCTGCTCCTGCTAATTGCATCGTAGCAGCAATCAACGAGATGCAGTAAACAACGAAACAATGGTGAGAAATTATGCGGGCAGAGTACTGCCCGCATTTTCCTCGGATATTAGACAGGTGGTTTAGAATGGGTTTTTGGGACTTTATTGAAAGTTTTCCTAAGAAATGGTATAAGTTTGTAGATATTTTCTTTGAGCAGAACGGCTATGTCAAAGTGGCAGAGGGTCTGCAGAATACGTTGACTATTGCAGTGCTGGGTCTGCTGATCGGTATTTTGATCGGTACCGTCATCGCTACGGTGCGAGTGATCCCTAAGTATAAGTTTTTACCCAGATTGCTCAATGGTATTTGCACTTTTTATGTGGGTTTGTTCCGTGGTACTCCTATCGTTGTACAGCTGCTGGTAGGATACTATGTATTGCTTCCGATTCTGGGTGTGCGCATGACTGGTGTGGAAGTGTCCATTTTGATCTTTGGTTTAAACAGTGGCGCATATATCTCTGAGATCATGCGAAGCGGTATCCAGTCCGTAGATCCCGGTCAGCTGGAAGCCGGCCGTGCTGTGGGCTTAAGTTTTGGTACCAGTATGCTGAAGATCGTGATCCCTCAGGCAGTAAAGAACATACTCCCTACTCTGGGTAACGAGTTTATTGCCCTGATCAAGGAGACGTCTGTAGTCAGCTTTGTAGGTGCAGGCGATCTGTATGTGGCATTTAGCTATATCGGCAGCTGCAGTTACGAGTTTATGGTGCCTTATCTGGTAATGGCAGCCATCTATATCGTACTGGTAATGGGTATTTCTCTGCTGATCAAATTAATGGAAAGGAGCTTGAAGAAGAGTGATAGACGTAATTAACTTACAGAAAAACTTCGGTGGTCTGCAGGTATTAAAAGGCGTAAACACCACCATCAACAAAGGTGATATCGTTGTTGTCATCGGTCCTTCCGGCTCCGGTAAGAGTACCTTCCTGCGTTGCTTAAACTGCATGGAGGATCCCGATGGCGGCCAAATCATCTTCAGAGGCGTGGATATCGCTGATATGAAGGTAGATATCAACGTACACCGTCGTCATATGGGTATGGTATTCCAGCATTTCAATCTGTTTAACAACAAGACCGTGATCCAGAATATCATGCTGGCACCGGTACATGTGGGATGCCAGGATCTGCGCAAGGCTAAGAGATCCAATACCATTAACAGCATTCGCAATAAGTTTGTAGGTGAGAAGAAGCGCCGTGAACTGATTCCTATCACCACCACTCCAGCCCAGATCAAGGCAGAAGCCAAGGCTCAGGCCATAGAACTTTTAAAGAGAATCGGTCTGGAGGATAAGGCAGATGTGTATCCTTCTACCCTGTCCGGCGGTCAGAAACAGCGTGTGGCTATCGTTCGTGCCCTGGCTATGAATCCTGACGTGATCCTTTTTGACGAGCCCACCAGTGCTCTGGACCCTGAGATGGTAGGAGAAGTACTGGATCTGATGAAGGATCTGGCCGGTGAGGGCATGACCATGGTTATCGTGACCCACGAAATGGGCTTTGCCCGTGAGGTGGCAAATCGCATCCTGTTTATGGATGAGGGCGTCATCCTGGAGAGTGCTACTCCTGAGGAGTTCTTTAGCAATCCTAAGCATGACAGAACCAAGGAATTTTTGTCCAAGGCATTATAATACTGCAAAAAAAAATAAGTATGATTGGCGGTAGTACTTCTATAAAACAGAAGAATCTGCCGCCTTTTCTTTTTCTCTATTTTTGGTATTTCACATTGCCATTGCTTCGTAGACAGTGTATAATAGACCCATTGATTTGACTGGTAAATGAGGAAATGTTCCAAAGGGAACATGCCAATGCGTAACGTGCAAATGTAAGAAAAATTTTAGTAGTTATTTCCCCTGTTTGCTGGTATGATGATACAAGGGAATTTTTCTGTGAGGTTATGAGTATGGGAGCGATTGCAAATGATTGGTTGGGTCCGCTGTCGGCGGAGTTTAAGAAGCCCTATTATGCCAAGTTATATAAGATCGTCAAGCAGGAATATGAGACCTGTCAGGTCTTTCCTGCGGCCAACGATATCTTTAATGCCTTTGAACTTACTCCGCTGTCGGAGGTTAAGGTAGTGATTTTTGGGCAGGATCCCTATCACAATGTGGGTCAGGCCCATGGTTTGTGCTTTTCCGTAAAGCCGGATGTGGAGATCCCGCCGTCGCTGGTAAACATTTATAAGGAGCTTCAGGAGGACCTGGGATGCTATGTCCCCAATAACGGATATCTGGAGAAATGGGCCCGTCAGGGCGTGCTGCTGCTCAATACGGTATTGACGGTGCGTGCTCATCAGGCTAATTCTCACCGTGGTATCGGTTGGGAAGAGTTTACCGACGCGGCCACCCGCGTGCTCAATGAGCAGGATCGCCCGATAGTATTTATTCTGTGGGGCCGTCCGGCCCAGCAGAAGAAGGCTATGCTGAACAATCCCAAGCATTTGATTTTGGAGGCGCCTCATCCCAGTCCGCTGTCGGCCTATCGTGGCTTCTTTGGCAGCAGACCCTTTAGCAAGTCCAATCAGTTTTTACAGTCCTACGGCATTGCGCCCATTGACTGGCAGATCGAGAATATTTAGGAGGAAAGAGATCGATGTTAGACTTTTTTATGGCCATTATTTACGGTATTGTGGAGGGTATTACAGAGTTTCTGCCCATCAGCAGTACCGGTCATCTGATTTTATTGGAAGCATTTCTTCCTATGAATGTATCTGAGGCGTTCATGGAGATGTTTGATGTGGTGGTACAGTTAGGTGCTATTTTGGCAGTAGTAGTACTGTATTTTAATAAGTTAAATCCTTTTGCACCACACAAATCTTCCAAGCAGAAG